>CAMNMY010000011.1 GCA_946545105.1 uncultured Clostridia bacterium | reverse complement strand
ATAGAACCATGCTGTGGCTCTACTTTGAGTGGTGTATTATTTTGACGTACACTTTATTACTACTATTTTGTAAATGTATATCTTTGCAATTGACTTCAAAACATATCTGTAATAGCATATTATTTAAGTTATCTAGTAGGAGAGAATTAATGAAAACTAATTTATTTCGCGCAAGATTAACATATATAATGTTAGTCGTTTTTTTATTATTATGTATTGGCTTTATTATGCCAATGAATTATGTACCACAAAAAACAGCAGAAGCTCTTTCACTTGAACCTACATCTGCAAGTGACTCAATGAATTTCCAAAATCCATTTGGGTTATATTATTCTATAAACTCATGTTATGAACAAGTTGTAGATAATATTTCTGAAAAGCTAGTTGCTGAAAACAATGCAAACCCAGACAAAATAACAATAACAAATTGTTCATCTACATGCGTATCTATGTTCGATGTTCCAAACATTAGCCAAGCCGAATTAAATGCATCATATGAAGCAACTCACGGTAGAGCTATCACAGGAACATGTACTCTTGTTGCTTTAGAAGAAATAATCGAAGCTACTGCCGCTTTATGCGACGAGCAATATGTTTTCCCTGACACTCGAGAAGAACGTTTTGCACGAATTGTTGAAACATTTGAAAAGTCTTCAGCAAACGATTACACTGCTATTAGCGGCGATGATCTTTCCCTTACAACATATAGTTCTGGAACAAATGTTAATAGTATGTTTATTTATATTCGTGATGTTGTTGCTCCATATTACTATGATTTTGGATTAGCTTTTGATTTTTGGGGTGGCACAGCAGGTTTCGATCACGTAAACAAACTTAATTATTGTATGTCAATTGCTAATTTGGATGCAGAAAAAGTTTTGCCTTTATCTTTAATTAATGTTTACACTTACGATAGAAAAGGTGCCCATACTTTAGCAATTGCTGGAGCATATAGAATAACTATTAAATATAAATACAAAACAAAATCTGGATGGAACTGGCTATTTAGCAAATCTGGCAGCGAAGACTATACAGTTTTTGTTGTATGCAATGGCTGGCATACAGATGATCGTGGCAACTTCTATGTCAATGGTAACTATCAATTCCTTGTTTTGGATTATGATTCCTCATTTACTATGATTGGCTTTAATTGGTACGATTTAGTATCAGGTGTCGACTTTTAATATTTAAAATTTACTAGAATTAGATAACTATAAGTGCTGCAATCAAACGCAGCACTTATTTATTTAAATCACACTCTCTATTTATCACACGATAGTTTGATATAATGGTATCAAAGGAGTGATTATGCTTTTATACCATGTAGGTTTTTCTGAAATTAAAAATCCAGATGTTAAATATGGTAGATCAAATGCCGATTTTGGTCAGGGCTTCTACACTTCATCGAATAAAGATTTCTCTGAAAAATGGGCAAAGAAAAGAAAAAATGAAAAGACAATTTCCAATTCATATGAATTAGACGAAACAAATTTGAAGATTAAACGCTTTAACAGAGATAAAGAATGGTTTGATTATATATTTTCAAATAGAAACTTTAAAGAAGATTATTTAGCTGAATATGACGTTATAATAGGCCCTATAGCAAATGACACAATCTATGATACTTGGGGAATTCTAACATCAGGGCTTTTAGATTCTAAAAAAGCACTTGAGATTTTATGTGTTGGACCACAATATGAACAAGTAACGCTAAAAACACAAAAGGCCGTAGACAATTTAAAGTTCTTATCATCTTATGTTATTCCTGAAAAGAATTTAATTAAATATAGAGCTCTTGTTCGAAAAGAGGAAGAAGAATATCAAGAAAATTTAGCTGGACTTTTAGAAGACTATATAAAGTAAAAGGCACATATAAAATGCGCCTCTTACTTATAATATTTATTAAGGAGTCTATTATGCTAAATTATTAATATACTTCACAGCTTCTGCTACTGCTACTGCACCATCTGCTGTTGCTGTTACTAATTGTCTTACATTTTTTACTCTGTTATCGCCTGCTACAAAGATTCCTTTTGCATTTGTTACACAATCCTCACCTGCAATAATATAACCTGAATTATCTAAGTTAACTACCTTTGCAAAGTTTTGGTTTTCTGGGATTCTTCCTACAGCTACGAATAGACCATTTACTTCGATGTTTCTAACATCTCCATCGTTGTTTTGTACATCAATGCTTTCTAAACGCTTTTGGGCATTTAACTTTATTACTCTACTGTTTAGTACAAACTCAACATTTCCTCTTGCTTTAAGTGCATTTACATTTGCCTCTTCGCCTCTAAATGCATCACGTCTATGAATTAGATATACTTTCTCCGCTATGTCTGCCAAATATAATGCATCTTCAAGTGCTGTATTTCCACCGCCAACAACTGCTACTATCTTCTTTCTATAGAAAGCTCCATCGCAAGTTGCACAATATGAAATACCTCTACCTATTAACTCATCTTCACCATCGACACCAAGTTTTCTATTTTCAGAACCTGTTGCGATGATAATAGCTTTAGCCTTATATGAGTTATTCTCTGTTCTTACTTCTTTTTCAGAACCATGATCAATAATCTCTACGGCCTTTTCATACACTACTTCTGCACCTAGAGCTGTTGCTTGTTCATAGATCTTTGTTGCAAAATCAAATCCTGAAATATGAGGTGCTACTGGGTAGTTCTCAATTTCTGGTGTATTTATAATTTGTCCACCATATGCTTTTGCTTCTAGAACCAATACACTCTTTGCTTCTCTTTTCTCATATATAGCTGCTGTTAATCCGGCAGGACCTGCGCCTATGATTAGAATGTCGTACATATTAATCTCCAATTAAATTTAATATTTCTTGCTTTTGCTTGAAGCCTACGCTTCTTCTTACTTCTTCTCCATTCTTGAATACTACTACACAAGGAATTGAGAATACTTCATACTTTTCTGCTAATTCATCTTCTTCATCGATATCGATAGATACTACTTTAATATCTTTTCTTTCTTCAGCGATACTATCGATGATTGGCTTTAGCATCTTACATGGTCCACACCATTGTGCATTGAAGTCTGCTAAAACTACTTTATTTGAATTTAATACTTCACTTTCAAAATTATTTCCATTTATTTCGATTACTGACATTTATATTTCCTCCTAATTACAATAATTCCTTAATATCTGCTTCGATCTTTTCTGGAGCATATGTTGGGCTATATCTCTTGATTACTTTTCCTTCTCTATTTACTAAGAACTTTGTAAAGTTCCATTTGATATCACTATCTTTCTTTGTTGAATCGCTTAGCTTCTTAATTGCTGACATAGCGATTTTACTTGCTAATCCCTTTACTACGTCTTGTGGTTGTTCAGCCTTCAAGAATGTATATAATGGTTCTTCGTTTTCACCGTTTACTTCAATCTTTGCTAATTGATCAAATTGTGTCTTATACTTTGCTGTACAGAATTCATGAATCTCTGCATCTGTGCCTGGAGCTTGATCTCTGAATTGGTTGCATGGGAAATCTAAAATTTCAAATCCTTTATCGTGATAAGCTTCATATAAGTTTTCTAATCCTTCATATTGAGGTGTAAAACCACATCCTGTTGCTGTGTTAACAACTAATACTACCTTGCCTTTTAATTCGGCTAAATCTAATTCGCCTTCCTTTCTCTTTCTTACTTTAAAATCATAAAATGCCATTTTTACATCCTCCTAAAATTTATTTATCTTGCACTATAATTTTTTCTATTTCATACATTTCAATGTTTCATCTTCTAGCTCTTTACCATCATTTAACAACTTGTATAATGTTTTTCTAAACGCAATTGCTTCTTCTAATGTTAAGTTGCTTGTTTGAGCTAGTGTCTTTGGAACATCTACTGCTTCCTTTTTCAAATCTGCACCCTTTTGAGTTAGTTTGATTATTAGGTTTCTTTTGTCTTTTGCATCCTTACAAATTTCAATATATCCCTTTTGTTGTAACTTCTTTAAAAGTGGTGATAATGTGTTTGATTGAAGATACAATGTTTCTACTAATACTTTTTCATTTATTTGTTTCTTCTCCCACATAACCATCATAGTTATATATTGTGTATAAGTAAGATCCAATTTCTTTAATAGAGGTTGATATCTTCTTATTATCTTGTTCGCTACTGCATATATTGGAAAACATAATTGGTTTTTTAACAATAATGCATCAAACTTTTCTTCCATCTTCTTCATCCTCCGCATCTTAAATATATCGCATACGACATATTTTTGTCAACACCTTTTTTGAAAAAAGTTTTTCTGCCCAATAAAAATAAGCCCTGATACTATGTATCAAGACTTAATATTTTTTTTGTTAAATTTTAAATTTTAGAGGTTATCATCAATAACACAACAAGCGCTGATAACAACAACCAATAAACCCTACTTCTACTATAGTATTCATAAACCTATTTCCTTTATATTTTAAAATTTGGTAGTTCATCCAATGTGATAACATAATCACTATTGTATATTTCAATTAAATGCTCTTTTGTATTTTTATAGTCTGTGTCATACAAGTTATATCCATCAATTAAATAATTTGTATGCCATGTTAAAAAATATGACCAATTAGTTTTCTTTAATTCATCAATAGTTGGAATTATTCCACACTCATGATAAGCTGTTGGCTTTTTTGCTTTATTTAAACCTTTTATCTTATCGTTCAATAAAAGATGTGTGCCATCTTTGTATGTATCTGCACCTATCATGTCACAGTAATTACTACCAACATACCACTTGTCTGCACCGACGCCACATTTATATTTCTTTTCTTGCCATTCATAATCCATATGAGAATAGCCTTCAATCCAAATAAGATTATCTAATTTCCAATACTCTATATATCTCGTATACATAATGCGCCAAAGCTTTACATAGTGCTCTGCTCTTTGAGAATTATCTTCTCCTTTTCCCCACCAGAACCAATCGCCAAATGCTTCATGATATGGTCTCCAAATAATAGGAATGTTTAAATCTTTCAATTCTTTTAAAGCCTTTGCAGCTTTATCTATTCCTTCAATCATTGCGTTATATTCATTTGTGCCTTCTTCTAATAGAGCATCCCAATTTGTAACAACCCCTTCTTTGCATTCATTATAGCCACCAGAATAATCAACGCCTGTATGCCAACATATTGATACAATTCCGCCTCTATTCCACCATTCAATTGCTCTTTTATTAACGCCTTCAAAATCGTCGTTTATATAATCCATTCCCCTAATTGCAGGATATTTACCTGTTGTGTCTTTTATATACTCCATTTCATATTCACAAAATAAAGGCTCCACCCAAGTAGATTCCTCTTGGCCAGATAAAACATACTTGCCGTTAGCTTGTGCTAAATAATCTAAAACATTTTGTGCTTCTTGAGACTTTTGCGGAGGTATAATCTCTTGCGTTTTTTTGCAAGCAAATAAAGATGTTGTAGACACAATCAATATTAGTAATAAAATAGCGACTAAAACCCTCTTCATACAATCAATTATAACAAACCAAATATAATTTGGATATGGTGAAAATAAAAAAACTGAGCACTTTTGTGCCCAGTTTCAAATGTTCGTAATTTTTAATTACTTTTTGAATGGTGTTAAATCTAGTGTTGCGAAATAATCTTCTGGTGTTTCAGCACGTCTAATTTGCTTAACCGAACCATCTTCGCATAACAATAATTCTGCAGATCTTAACTTACCATTATAGTTATATCCCATAGAAAATCCATGAGCACCTGTATCGTGGATTACAATATAATCGCCAATATCAATCTTTGGTAATTCTCTATCAATTGCGAACTTATCATTGTTTTCACACAAACCACCTGTTACATCATAGATGTGATCTTTAGGAGCGTTTTCTTTTCCTAGAACAGTAATGTGGTGATATGCCTTATACATAGCTGGTCTCATTAGGTTTGCAGCGCAAGCATCAAGTCCGATGTATTCTTTCCAAATGTGCTTTTCATGAATAGCCTTTGCAACCAAATGACCATATGGAGCTAACATAAATCTTCCAAGTTCTGTGAAGATTGCAACATCATCCATTCCAGCTGGAACTAAGATTTCTTCATAAGCTTGTCTTACGCCTTCTCCAATTACTTCAATATCGTTATCCTTTTGATCTGGTCTATATGCAATACCAACACCACCAGATAGATTAACAAATGCAATATGAACTCCTGTTTCTTTTGCTAATTCAACAGCAAGAGTAAATAGAATTCTTGCAAGTTTTGGATAATATCCATTATCTGTTGTATTTGATGCTAAGAATGCGTGAATACCAAAATTCTCAACGCCATATTCTTTCATCTTTATAAAAGCTTGCTTCATTTGGTCTTTTGTCATACCATATTTTGCATCTTTAGGTGTATCCATAATAGCGTTATTTAAAGTGAAGTCACCACCTGGGTTATATCTACAACACATAGTCTTTGCAAATGGAGCTAATTTCTTATAGAACTCAATATGTGTTAAATCATCAAAGTTGATAATAGCATTTAACTTTCTTGCCAATTTGAAGTCTGCTTCTGGAGTAACATTTGATGAGAACATAATCTCACTTCCAGAAAAACCTACTGTATCTGAAAGCATTAGCTCTGTTAAAGATGAACAATCTACTCCACATCCTTCTTCTCTTAAAATTTGCATTAGATATGGGTTTGGTGTTGCCTTAACAGCAAAGTATTCTTTGTATCCCTTATTCCATGCAAAAGCCTTCTTTAATCTTCTTGCATTTTCTCTAATTCCTTTTTCATCATAGATGTGAAAAGGTGTTGGATACTTCTTTACAATTTCTTCAATTAATTCCTTTGTAACAAATGGTTTCTTTTCCATAATATATTCCTTCGCTAAATCATGCTTAGCTTAATTTCTTTCAATTGTTTTGCAATTTCATCTGTGACTTGTCCAGCAAATTGTTTTTTGCCATCATCTATCTTTAAATATTTTTCATCATATTCTTTGGTAATTTCTTTACCGATAGCTTTATATGTTAAATATCTTCCGATGTATACGTAATATGAATATGCTTTCTTTAGGCCCTTCTTTTTAATGTTGATTGTTAAAGTATAGTCAAATTCTTCAGAAGATATGGTCTTTTTTAAATCAATAATATATCTATCCATATAGCCAAGATCATTAAATTTTTCAACCAAGCTTTGCTTTTCTTCATCAGATAAAGTCTTTTTAATAGATTCGCCGTTCTCGTTAAAGACTAACAAATCAATAGATTCAACTTCTCTTTTTTCTGGTAATACTTTTGAAGATTTACTAAAAGAACATGAAGATAGTGCCATGCCTAAAACTAAAACAACTAATATTGAAATAATCGTTACTATTTTCTTCATTATTTACCTCAAGAAAATATTTTATATTAATAATATTAAAAGGTCAATTTACTTGCTTGTCAAATGCTAAAGCAAAAATATACAATTATTTATATGGAAAAGACAAATGTAATGAGAAAATTGGATCAATTAAAAATCGCTCACAAGGAACATTTCCTTGGTGACGATAAAAATGCAATCTCAGGAACTGAAGTTGCAAAGATTTTAAATGAAGATGAAGACAAAGTCTTTAAAACACTAGTTACTGTTGCAAAGTCTAACAATCATTATGTTTTTATGGTTCCTGTTGCTAAAGAATTAGATTTAAAGAAAGCAGCCGCTGCCGTTGGCGAAAAGAATCTTGAGATGTTACATCAAAAGGATCTATTGCCTTTAACTGGCTATGTTCATGGTGGATGTTCTCCAATTGGGATGAAGAAACAATTTAAAACTGTTATTCACAACACTGCTGCGTCTTTTGATACAATCTATTTCAGCGCCGGCAAAATTGGATATCAAGTAGAATTACCACTTGATTCACTAAAGAAAGTTATTCGCATTATTGAAGCGGACATAATAAAGGATTAGAATGGAAAACTTTTTAATTACACTCGCAACTGTTGCTATGTTATTTGCTTATGCAATACCTGGCTTTTTGTTGGTTAAAACAAAACTTATTCAAGAAAGCTCTATATCTGCTTTTGCTTTTGTTTTAATGTTTGTATGCCAACCATGTTTAACCATTTATTCTTTTGACCAAGCAGACTTCACTACTGACACTCTAAAGCATATGGGAATCGTATTTGCTATCGTGTTCTGCTTAATGACTCTATTTTTAGTAGTGTTCTATTTTATTATGCGTAAGCGTTTCGACAACATTATGAATAGACTATACATCATATGTACATGTTTTGGAAATGTTGCTTTCTTTGGAAACCCACTTCTACATTCAATCTTTGGAACAGATTCACTATATATCTATTCAACAGTATTTTTCATTGCGATGAATATCATTGGATGGACAATTGGTTGTTATCTAATTACGCAAGATAAGAAATACATATCAATAAAAAAGGTGGTTTTAAATCCTGCTGTCCTATCATTAATTGTTGCGCTTCCTCTATTCTTCTGCAAAGTTAAACTTGCATCCATCAACTATAGAGTTGAAGAATTTGTAATGATTCTTGCAAAGATGACAACACCACTTTGTATGTTAATTATTGGTATGAGATTAGGAACAATGGAAATAAAGCCAATCTTTACGAATTATAAAAATTATATTTTCTGTGGAGTTAAGCAAATAATATTTCCACTTGCTTGTCTTTTAGTTGTGTATTGGTTACCAATCGATGCAACAATTAAACAAGCTGTATTTATTCTATGTGCAGCTCCATGTGCAGTAATTATTCAAACTTTTGCGGAAATGTTAGGACAAGGGCAAAAAGAATCTGTAAATATGGTACTTCTAAGTACTATGACTTGTATTGCAACATTGCCACTTTTAGCAATGATACCTTTTAACTAAGTTTCAACGTTTTGTAAGAAATCAAAATTCTTTTTCCAATAACCCTTGAAATAGAATATTAACGCTATAACTGTACCTATTGCCCAACCAGCACCCCAAGAGAACCAAATTCCATCCGAGCCAAATAAATACGAGAATAGGAACGAGAACCCTACTCTTAAGCCTAAATCGGCAAAGGTGTCTATCATAAACAATTTCATTGCACCTGCGCCTCTTAATACACCATCAGTTACAACCTTCACACTTACAATTACATAGAATGGCGCTATTGATCTTAAAATTCTAACGCCGGTATCAATTGCTAAAGATGATGCGGTATTATCCAAGAAGAATTCAATACCGAATTTTCCAAGGCCACAGAATAATGCAATAAATGGAATAGCAATTAGCCAAGCAAAATATATTGCCTCTTTATATCCATCTTTCAATCTATCGTAAGCTCTTGCGCCGATGTTTTGTGCAAAGTATGCAGAAAGGCCTGATGCAATTGCAAAGAAACATGCAACCGCAATGTTATTCCATTTCATTGCCGCTGTAAATCCAGCAATAACAGATGAACCATAACCATTTACTACGCTTTGAACAATAATATTGCCTATTGAGATAAAGCTTTGTTGCATTATTGAAGGAAGTGCAACAATACTCAATTTCTTTAATAACAAAGGTGAAAATATTTTAAATTTTTCACACTTCATTTTATGCAATCTAAATCCTAATACCACCAAAGATAAAACTGCACTCATTCCTTGGCATAAAAATGTTGCCCAAGCAACACCCCTAACGCCCATATTGAATGCACCTACAAATAGAATGTCTACCAAGATATTAGCAATTGATGATGCAGCCAAGAATATAAATGGTGTTTTAGAATCGCCAAGTGCTCCAAATACGCCTTGTGCAATATTATAGAAGAATACAAAAGGAACACCCAAAGTATATATTTCTAGATAATCAACAGAATCCTTCATTATATCTTCAGGAGTATGAATCAATTCAAGTATTGGCTTAGTAAATATCATGCCAAGGCCCATAAGTACAAGACACAATACACCAAAAGCTATAAATGATGTCAATACGCCAGTTTTTAAGCTCTTATAATTTTTTGCTCCAAACAATTGGGATATAATGACCTGACACCCCATATTACAGCCCATAGCAAACGCTGTATAGAAAAGCGTAATTTCAGATGCATTACCAACCGCTGCTAATGCCGCTTCTCCTAAGAATCTTCCCGCAATAACACTATCTGCCAAATTATAAATTTGGTGCAAAACAATACTGCCCATCAAAGGTAGGCAGTATAACCATAATGTTTTCCTAATGTTACCTTGCGTTAAATCCTTGTTCATTGCCTATATTCTACACTTTAGACCAAAGATTTGAAATTATTTTGTTAAAGTTTCTATGTATTCTTTTGCATATTGATAATTTGAAATATTCAAAGAATAATTATCATAATAGAATGTTGTTCTATAATCATTATATAAAGTTTCTTTGTTTATGAATCCATGAATACGTGGAGAATACCAATCGTCTTTTGTGTTGAATGTCTTATATCTACCATTGTCCCAAATTTCAATTGTTTCAACTATCTTTGTATATTTAGCGTTCTTATCGCCTGCACCATTTTGCAAATCTTTTATTGCATCTTTAACTGTCTTTTTATTTGATGCATCTAATTCAACTACTAATTTATAGTATCCCTCTTCTTCATTGTATTCTACAGTTGCGCTCTTTATAGTATCTGTATCCCAAGTGAAATTGTAATATTTATATGATG
>CAMNMY010000010.1 GCA_946545105.1 uncultured Clostridia bacterium | reverse complement strand
CCATATACTTTGTATCCGTTATATTCTTTTGGATTGTGAGATGCTGTAATCATAACACCTGCAATACAGTTTAAATGTCTTACTGCGTAAGAACACATTGGAACTGGTCTTACGTTTTCATACATAAATACGTTAATTCCATTTGCACCTAATACTTGAGCTGTAACCAATGCGAAATCAAAAGACATTCTTCTTGTATCGTAAGAGATAGCAACACCACGCTTCTTTTCATTTTCGCCTAATGATGAAATATAATCTGCAAGGCCCTTTGTTGCTCTTGCAACAGTATATTCGTTCATATTAGAGATACCCATGCAAATAATACCTCTCATTCCGGCTGTTCCGAATGCTAGAGGAATAGTAAATCTTTCACGAATTTCTTTATCGTTATCTTTAATTGCTTCCAATTCTTTTAATTGTTCTGCATTTACATTTTTTAACCATAATTCATAGCTTTCTTTGTAATCCATAAAATTCACCTCGTTCATTTATACAAAAAATATTATATCATTATAACTTTTTACCTTCAATACGCACACGCGCCTATTTTCTCTTAGGGTATACGCCATACCAATGCACTATGTTCATATCCTTTGGGATATAATCTAAATTCTCAAAACACCCCTCATTAATTTCATTATAGCAAAAAAATAAAGTCCGTTAGACTTTATCTTAATCTTAATTTATTAGATGTTATGGCGTTTGGTTCCCAGATGACGGACCCCATTTCAAGGTTTCTATTCTTTCCGTGATAATCTGTACCACCTGTTGCTAACAACTTATATTTTTGAGCTATGTTATATAACTCTTTTCTTGTTTGTTCATCGTGGGTATTATAATAAACTTCAAGTCCACCTAATCCAAATGGTTTTAATCCTTCGATTAAATCATTCAATATTTTTGTTTGATAGAATCTTAATGGATGGGCTATAACTGGAATACCACCAGCCTTTTTGATAATTTGAACGCCTTCAAGTGGTGTTATTCTCTTTGATGGGAAGTATGCACAACCCTTTGAGCCTAAATATCTATCAAAAGCTTCTGGAATATTTGCTACATAACCTTTTTTAACAAGAGCGTTTGCTACATGCAATCTTCCAATTGAGTCAGATTCTTCCAAATCTTCTTCATTGATTATGATTTTATATTTAGCAAGCATATCTAGAATTTTTTTAACTCTTTCTTTTCTCTTTTGAGAAAAATCTAAAAGTGTTTCGTTTAAATAATCATTATTTTCATCAAAGCCATAACCCAAGATGTGTATTTCAGATAAAGAAAATGTAGAAAGTTCTACGCCATTAACAAAATTGATTTTCAATTTTTGAGCTTCTTCCCTTCCTTCTTTTAATCCCTTGATTGTATCGTGGTCTGTGATTGCTATATTTCTAATTCCAAGCGTCTTAGCCTTTTCCAAAATCTCTTTTGGAGTATCTGTTCCATCGCTATATGAACTATGAATATGCAAATCATATTTACTCGTCATCTTGTGTTCCTATATCCTCTAGTAATGGTTTGTCTTGTGGATCTAATACATTGCCGGCTATATCGCCAACCTTAGATAATCTTTGCTCAATTAACTCTCTTCGTTTATCCACTGCATCTATAGATTTTACCACAGATTCAGCATTGTTTTTCATCTTTCCTAACAAATCTGTAAACTTACCAAAATCTTTTTGGAATTGAAGCAATAATTTTGCAATCTCTCCACTGTTCTTTTGTATCTTTAATGTTTGGAATCCCATAGAAAAGCTATTCAACATGGCAGCCAAAACTGTTGGTCCACATGGCAATACTTTATAGTTTGTTCTTAACTCATTTGTTAATATTGGATCCTTAACAATTTCAGAATATAGCCCTTCAGTTGGTAAATACATTACAGCAAAATCTGTAGTCGTTGGTACCTTGATATATTTGTCCTTAATAGATTTAGCCATAGTCTTTACACTTCTCTTTAGATTGTCTAATTCTATTTGAACTTCATCCGTTTTGCCCTTTTCTGATGCATCAACTAATCTATTATAGTCCTCAATTGGGAACTTAGAATCGATTGGAAGGAATACTGTATCCTTATCTGTCTTTCCTGGTAATTTAACTACAAAATCCACTCTATCTAGGCTGTTTTTAGATAACATGTATTGCTTTTCGTATTGTTCTGGAGCAAGAATTTGATCTAAAAGTGACTCTAAAGATACTTCACCCCAATTACCTCTTGTCTTAACATTCATGAAGTTTTTGTTCAATGAAGATACTTGAGATGATAGCTCACTCATTTCTCCAAATCTCTTTTGAACTTCTGCAAGTCCTGTTGTTACTTGTTCAAACGCTGCATTGATACGCTTTTCAAGAGTTGATTGTAATTTCTCATCAACAACGTTTTTAATATCTTCTAACTTCTTTTCGTTTGATTGAGTAATCTTCTCCATCTCACTATTTAGTGTCTTTACTAATTCTGCAGATGTTGAAGACAATCTATCTTTAATGTTAGACAAATTCAAATCAATATTTTGTGTCATCTTATCCAACTTTTCATTGAATGAATTCATATATGGGCCGATGGCATCATTATATGTCTTTGAAGATGTCTCAATTGAAGTCTTTAGCTCTGCTCTCATTACATAGATATCTCTTTGGATTGCCTCTTGCATTGTATCCAAAGTCTCTAATACTTCTTTTATCTCGTTATTGTCCTTAGAACCCTTATCCTTCTTAAGATTCAAAACAATTAACACGACAAGCGCTATTAAACATAAAATGCTAGTTATTAGTATCGCTATTTCCATTTACTTTTTCTAACTTCCTTTGTGAATATTTTTCAAGCGCTTCTTTTTCATTTACAATACAGCCTATAACGCAGTTATCAAAAATTTCATCTAAAACGCTCCCTAACATTTTACCTCTAAATCCCATATCGTAAAGATTTTGGCCTGTGATTTTTAAATCTGTTAGGTGCATAGGGATGTTTTTGTCCTTCATCTCTTGTAATTCGTTGCCTAATGATTGATTTATATCCTCTTCTTTAACCATTCCTGTTGCTAGTGCATCTGCTTTTTGAAGAGCAATGATATCTTGAATATTATCTGCGTGCTTAACAATAAATCTTCTTATTGTTGCCTTCTTTGCTGTTTGTCCTAGATTGAACATATGCGCCCCAACCAATTCGACTGTATGGTCGATAATTTGATTTGGGAATTTCATTCTAGTTAATATCTTCTTCGCCATTTGTGCGCCAACGATATCGTGCTTATATACATTTCCGTCTTTTTCTTGGCAAACCGGTTTTGCTACATCGTGCAAAAGAGCTGCTATTCTCAATTTTCTTGGTGCATATTCTACACACTTAAATGTGTGTTCCAAAACATCATATTTATGGAACTTTTCATTTTGTGGGAATTTATCACACGCATCTAATTCTGGAATTATATATTTGATAGCCCCAATTTCTCTTAAAAGAGAAAGACCGTTATATACATATTTACTCAATAGAATCTTTAAAAGCTCTGCTGAGATTCTTTCTATAGATATATCTTTTAGTGTATCTACTTTTTCTTTTGCGGCTTTTAATGTTGCCTCATCTACTGTATATCCGAGTGTTGAAACCATTCTTGCTAAACGCATTATTCTTAATCCATCTTGAGATAGAACAATCTCTGGCTCAATTGTTGTAGACAAAACTTTGTTTTGTATATCTTGAATACCACCTAATGGATCAATAATTTTATCGTTTACAATATCATAGTATATTGCATTACACTTAAAGTCTCTTCTTCTTGCATCCTTATCCAAGCTTCTTGTGAATGTTACTTCTTGTGGGGAATGATCTCCGACCCCTTTTGGATAAGAATCTGTTCTAAATGCCGTATATTCATAGGCATTTTGTCCTTTAATAATCATTGTTCCCAATCTTGGAGATGCAGCTTTTAACTTGAATTGACTATCTTTTAAAACATACGCCAATTCTGGTGGAGTTAATCCACTTGCTACGTCAATATCTTGAGATGCCTTATTAAATTCGATTGCATCCCTGACAAACCCACCAACTATATATAGCGGTGCTTTTTCTGGGAATAGCTTTGCTATTTGTTTTAATTCTTCTGGAACAAATTGTGCTAAATCAATCATTTTCTTTCTGCCTTCATGTATATTATGTTTTTAGTATTGTCATCGATTGCCACTTGATCTGAAATCTCATATGGTAAAACCGCCAACACATCTTGTCCCTTTGCCAATATTGGCAAAAAGTCTCTTATTCTCTTTGGTGCTTTTATATCTGTTAGATAATCGCCCAAAGATTTTGTACCACCTTTAAAACGTTTAAACGTCATTCCACTTTTTCTTGATGTAATAATCGCATCTTTAATTTTGTCAAAATCTGCTCTTAATCCACCATTATTTTCTTTAGAGAATGTGATTCTCCACTCCCCCGTTTCTACAACGCCTTCCTTAATAGGCGCATCTATGATGCCTTCCAAGGTTCCCTTGGTTAGAAGGATTGAATCATATTCTTTTATTGCTTTTGTATTAAAAGGAAGTTTTACTTCCTTGCCGTTTTCTTTGTCTATTAAATCAAAGATGCTATCAATATGTGCTTGTTCTAAATCTACTCTTGTAGATACATAGTCCACTGCGTTAATAATTAATTGAGATGAGATTATATCTCTATTTTTCAAATCTTTAATTTGAATCTTTGCTCCATCAATTGTCTTTTCAAATGATGGAGTGTTTGCATTTATATATTGTTGCATATTCTTTGCTATTGCAGATAATCTCAAGATATTATCTTTTGCTCCTGGATAAACCTTAGATATTTCATCAATAACAACATTTCTAATTCGATTTCTTGAATATTCTAATTCATAGTTTGTTGAATCCTGAACATATTCAATATTATTATCTTTTAGATAATTTTGAATTTCTTCAGATGAGCAATTAAGCATTGGGCGAATTAAAATACCATCATCTTCTTGCATACCGCATAGACCTTTAATTCCGCTTCCTCTAAAGATATGCATTAAAATGCTTTCTATTTGATCATCCTTTTGATGAGCTGTAACAACTCTATCTGCAAGGCCGCTTTCCACAATATCTTTAAATATTTGTCTTCTTCTTATTCTTGCGCCTTGCTCAATTGTATATCCATTTTCTTCACAAAATGGCTTTATTTGCTCTTCGAAAACTTTGCACTCAATATTGTTATTTAAACAATATTGCTTAACAAAATCTCTATCTCTTTCGCCTTCTTTTCCTCTTAGGTTATGATGGATTGTTACAACAGAAAAAGTATCCTTATTTAGGTTGTTTATCGCAAAATGTAATAGAGCCATAGAATCCTTGCCCCCACTAATCGCGAAAACTAACTTTTTGAATTTTTTTAGAAGTTCTACCTGAATACTAAACCTCATCATAGTACCTATATTATATACTATTACGCGCGCTATTGGTTAGTATTTTGTCAAATGTCCTATTTGCTCAAGACCTTCAAAATTTTGTTGTCTTAGAGCTTCATATAAGAATACACACACTGAATTTGCCAAATTCAAGCAACGTCTATCTTTTAACATTGGGATTCTTGCACAGTCTTCATAGTTAACAAAAAGCAATTCTTCATCCAAACCTTTGGTTTCGCATCCAAAGAAGATCCAGGTATCTTTTTCATACTTAACTTCAACATGGTTGTGTTGAGCTTTTGAAGACGCAAAGACAAATTGTGCTTTTGCTTTTTCTTTTGTTAGTTTTACAGATTGTGCTGTGTTATCTACGATAACAGCATCATCTTTGAAGTTCTTTTTTAGGAAATCTTCCATACTTTCATATCTTGTGCAATATGCAAACTCCCAGTAATCTAATCCGCTTCTCTTTAGATATTTATCATCCCAACTAAAACCACATGGCTCTATAACATGTAACTTTGCACCAGTTACAGCACAAGTTCTAATAATATTTCCTGTGTTATTTGGAATATCTGGATTTACCAATATTATGTTAATCATCTATTTCACTGTCCTTTATTATATCTATCATTTCAGATAGGGTCTTAGAGGTGAAAGCTCTTTGCTTTATTTCTTTGTTTCCTCTCTTTCCCTTCACATAGCAAGCTATGTGCTTTTTGAAATTTGCATGAACATAATGTTCATTATGAAATTGTAGCATAATGTTAATATGTTCTAACATCAAATCTTTAGTGTTTTTTATATCTTTTTTTGTAATTTGAGCAAATAAATTTGGATTACCTAGAGCACCACGGGCAATCATAACAAAATTAGCCCCAGTTTGTGCTTTAATATCTAAATAATCTTGCACTGTTTCAACATCGCCATTTGCAACTACAGGAATAGATACTGCATCTACAACTTTTTTGATCTCATCCCAATGGCTGTGTCCCATATACATTTCTTTTCTTGTTCTTCCGTGAACTGTTATTGCATCTGCACCAGCCTTTTGCATAGCAAGAGCAAACTCAACTGCATTAATCTCATTAAAGCCTAAACGCATCTTTATTGTTACAGGTTTTGAAGTATTATCCTTTGCAGCTTTTACTATATCTTGAGCAAGTGGGATGTTTGTCATTAAAGCACTTCCTTCTTTATTGTTAACAATCTTAGGAACTGGACATCCCATATTTATGTCAATTAAATCAAACTTCTCAAGCGATGGATGCTTTACAGCATAAGAGATAAAAAATGGCTCTGCACCAAATAGTTGAACGGCTTTAACCTTTTCTGAGTCTGTTGTGTTTAATAATTCTTGCGTCTTTTTAGCTTTATCGTAATATAAGCCTTTTGCCGATGCCATTTCTGTATAAGTAATACCTGCTCCAAGTTCAGAGCATAAAGCTCTGAAGCCAACATCAGAAAACCCTGCTATTGGAGCTAAGAATGCATCGGATTGAACTTCTAAATTACAATACTTCATTTATTTCTTTAACTATATTGAAAGCTTTGCTTTCCTCTTCGCTTTGTTTAAAATCATCTATTAATTTATTAACTGACTTATCTAAAGCTATCTCTGGATTAATATCTTGAAGCTTCAACAATAATATTGTTGTTAAAAGAACTGCTCCCGCAATATTTTCATCTTCTTTAGAGAACAAATCTTCGATTTCTTTTCTTAATAAATCTTTGATTTCATCTTTAGATACCTTCTCGCCTGCTTTTTTAGCAATATTTACTATCTTTGTTGCTTTCATTAAAGCTGGAAGAGATTTTGTTACCTTATCCATCTTCGCACTTTGAGATTCGTAATGCTTTTCTTTTGCTTTTGCTGCATCCCAAGCACTTAGTGCTTCTTCTGCATTATTTGCTTTGATATCTCCAAATACATGAGGATGTCTAAATATAAGTTTTGAACATATTGCAGATAGCGCATCTTCTGCATTATATTGACCCATATCTTCGCCGATAACACATTGGAATATACTTTGTAAGAACAAATCACCACTTTCTTCTATCATATTTTCTACATCTTCATTGTTAATTGCTTCAACAAGCTCGTATGCTTCTTCTATGATATTTTCACGAATAGATTCGTGTGTTTGAACTTTATCCCATTCGCAGCCATTTTCGCTACGCAATATTCTCATTATTTTATATAGGTCTTCAAAATTAAATCTTTTCTTTTCGATAAGATTAATTGGATCACAAATAATAGTAGATCTATAATCGTATTCGCCTTGTCTATCTATTTCGTATACTTTAATGATTTTATCATTAAATCTTACATCTTGTTCATCACCTAATATGTTAGACAATACAAGTTTAACTTCAGATGCTATGAACTCATTATCTACATCAACAATAATTAATGTTCCTTGAGTATCATAATTGAATCCTTTTATATCCTTTATATCGTATGCACTTAATTTAGTTGTAAATAGTGCTGGCTTTTTAAATTGAGAACCAAGTTCTACTGATGGATATATTTCAATTTCTGCTCTCTTTTGTAGCTCAATAACAGTTCTATCATCATATCCACTACCATTTACGCAAAAACAAACATCCTTTTCTTTCAATAGAATATCTACGATTTGAGATTCTAAATCTGTAAAATCCTCTGCTTGATTATATAAAGCATCAAATGTTGTTGCTTCTATGCCATTTTCATCAAAGAAACTAAAAGTTTCTGTTAATGCTGTTTTAACATATACTTTCTTACTATTTTGAATAGCTTTTGCCCCGGCAAGAGTTATTTGATCTTTATCTACGCCTAATCCAACTACCTTTATCATATCAACCTCTAGATTCATCAATATATGAAGCGATAAAGTCTGCAGCTTGTAATAATACCGCTAATGGATACTTTTCATAAGCTGCACTTATAGATTTTGTAGCTCCACCTTTAACTCTTTCATCGAATCCGCCCATATGCCAATTGATTGCGCATATTTCATCATCATCTAGTTGCATATGTCTTAATATAAGCATTACTGACTTTTCGCCATGTCCCCATGGGTCTTGCTCATTTGTTACATAATATGGAACTTTTTCCCATTTTCCTTCTTCATTTTTAACATTTCTATAATCTACACCATAGAAATTTGCTTTACATAAATCATGTAAAAGCCCACAAATAACAATTTTATCCATTCCAATATTCAATTCTGGATGCAATTGCTTTTCCATATCTACAAGTCTCTTTAGATTTTTGCAAACATTCAACGAATGTTCACAAAGGCCTCCTGGAACATCTAAATGGAACTTTGAAGATGCTGGAGCCTCGAAAAAGTCGCTTTTTTCTATCCACTCTAATAATTCTTGAGCTCCATCCCTTTTAACAAATTTGTTATATGCCTCTATAAATAGTCTCTTGTTTTCTTCCATATCTATTGCCATATTATTCACCATCCTCGCTCATAGCGTTTAATTTCTTAATAATTGAAGGATCTTCATCTTCAGTAAAGTCTGCAATATCTGTAATCTTGCTTCCTATCTTTATTAAATCCTTGATTTTAGCGTATTTATAATGTTTCTTTGCAGCTCTATAGAATGTTTGAATACTACTAAAGCCTGCTTCTAGGGCAGCATCAGATACATTGCTTTGTCCCGCTTTTAGTAATTCAATTGCTGCTTGTAATCTTATCATAGATAGATAATTAGTAATATTAGTATGTAAATAATTATTAAACATTCTAGAAAAATAATATTTAGAATAATTGAAATGTTCAGCTAAAGAATCTAGTGTTATTTCATCTTTATAATTCTCTTGTATATATGCTAATACTTCTTCAATAAATCTATTATCAAAAGATTCTTCTCGTTTTTCTAATCCAATTGTATTAATAATATATCCCATTAATAAATCTATTCTTCCCTGATTTATAAGAGGATTTGGATTTTTCTTAGCTATAGATAAAAACAATGGTTTCATCTCTCTACACAAATCTTTATCCAAAAGGACGCAACTTTTAAATTTATAGTCACTGTATAGCAAATAATAGTCCCTCAACATGTGGTTTGGGATAACCATTATTATCTGTTTACTATCCTTACTTTTCTCGTAAGAATGCATTGAATAGCTGTCTGCAACGAAGATTTGATCCTCTTCTAATAAAAATTCTTTATCATCGCAAAAAATTTTTTTATGTCCACTTTGGATATAAACAAGTTCTATCTTTCGATGGAAATGCATTGGGCATTCGCCATCTTGATTCAAAGAAACATATAATCTTTCATCTGATTCACGCGAAAGTTCATATTCTGCAATCATTTTTAAAAAATCTCCATCATCGCAATTTTTGAGAAGGATTTCCGCAAATATTAAATGCGAGCCTTCAATATAAATAATATACTATTAGCGAAAATAAAAAAAGAGAAGAGAGGTAATAAAAATGAAAAAAGACTTTTTATTAGAATTTGCAAAAGAATTCAGTATCGCTCTATTCTATAGCTTCTGGTGCTAAATAGAGCACGCGCTTAGCAAGACTAAGCACCAATTTAACATTGACCAAAAATTCATAATTAACCCTTTTTAAGTATTGGATCGTCGATAAGGCGGTCCTATATTTATTCATAGCAATTTATATTTATGCAATACTATGCATACTATGCTGCATATAAAGCACCAATATATCCAATCTATTAAAGTGGATTCCATTTTTTTGTTTCGTCTATTGCCTTAATAGCCGAAATTAGCTTTTTAAAACAGAGCAAATGTCAAAAATATGGATACGTATCGTTATTTTGAACATTCACACTCCCTGTATATACGGGTTTTTTGATAGATATCGGCATTTCTCTATCGTATAATGCAAGCGTCTATCACTTTTTAACTCTTCTGTAATTGACTGTGCATTTCGGCTATTGGAGCAATAAAAATAATATACAAATTTATGAATAGGCCACTGAATATAATTTATTGAATTATTCATATAATACGTATATTTTCTTAAAGCAAATTTTCGAAAATTCTATCATCAACAAGATCTAATTTGGATTTATGATAATGACAAATTATAAACTGTCTTTAATAAATAGTTTTTATTGATATATTAGTGATGTTTATTAACATATTATATAGCACTAATTTTAGCAAATATGTAAAACACTATTTTCATTTAAGCTCGTTTAAGATCTACGCCCATGCTATCTGAATTTGTTCAGAATCTGCTAACAAATAATAAGAATATTTTATATATACTGCTTTCTTTAGTATTTGCCCAATAACAATAATTTAGAATTTTA
>CAMNMY010000009.1 GCA_946545105.1 uncultured Clostridia bacterium | reverse complement strand
CAGGACTACTATGTTTTACTAAAAATGCGCATATTTCAAACGATACTATAAATGAGATTGAAAACGCATTTAAATACCCTTTAATAATAAAAGAATCGTTCGGTTCTTTAGGAAAGAGTGTATATCTTATCCAAAATAGAGAAGAACTTATATCTAAATTAGAAGAGGTGAAATGTGTGCCTCATTTGATTCAAGAATATATTGAAACATCAAAGGGCAAAGATATAAGAGTTATAGCTATTGGCGGTAAAGCTATTGGTGCTATGATGAGAATCTCTAATGGTGATTTTAGATCAAACATTGGTGCAGGCGGAAGCGGCATCAAGGTTGAATTAGATGATGAGATAATCAAGATATCAAATAATATCGCTCAAGCATTAGGCTTGGATTATTGTGGAATAGATTTACTTTTAGATAAAGATGGATATAGCGTTTGTGAAGTAAATTCAAATGCATTCTTTAAGACATTTGAAAAAGCCACAAATATTAATGTGGCTTCCAAATACGTTGACTACATATTGTCTAAGTTAAATTAAGACATTTGTTCTGTTATAAAAGCAAGAATTTGTTTATATGCTTTTTTGCTCTCAGGGAAGATTGTGTAGTATAGAGGATAGATGTGGAACATCTTTTCATGAGAGATAACTCTTACATCAATACCTTCATTTTTCATTTTTTGTTCAATTGTTAACGTGTCAGATAATAGAATTTCATCAGCACCTACTGTCATCAAAGTAGTAGGGAATCCCTTGTAATCACCATATACAGGAGATACTAGTGGATCGAATCTGTCGGCATCCCCACACCAAGAATACATATCGCATTGTAATAATCTTTGTCTTAGTTCTTCATTTAACTCTACGCCTTTCTTACCAAACATTGGATCTCTATCGTAGTTATGTTGATAGCTATCGCCTTGAGCTGTCATATCTGCCCATGGAGAGATTAGATATAGAGCTTTTGGAAGAGGAAGTCCTTCGTCTCTTGCTCGTAGAAAAATACTTAACGAAAGATTAGCGCCAGCTGAATCTCCGCCAACTATAATATTTTCTGGTTTGAATCCCATATCTAGAACATCTTTCCAGAAAGCAAAAGCTTCGTTGTGTTGAGTTGGGTACTTATATTCTGGGGCTAGGGAATAATCTAAAAGAAAACATTGAGCACCATTTGCTGCTTTAGAATAATCTGCAGCTTGGTCTCTATATGCCTTTGAAAGTCCAGCAGTGTAGCCACCACCATGGATGTATAGAACTAACTTTTCGCTTTCAGTATTTTCAGGTTTAATTCTTTCAAATTTAATTCCGCTCTTTGATGTTTCAACAGATCTTGTATAGCCCTTTCTAACTTTTTCAGAAAAGTCTGAAACCATTTCTGTTACTTCAGCAAAAGATTTGCCGCCATCTGGGTTCATGTTGAATACTTTCCAAACGAAATGTCTTCCTAAACGGGTTCTAAGTGATACCATAAATTAACCTCGCAAAACTAATGTTATTTATTTAAGTATACAAAAACTAAAAAGTATAATGCAATATTCAAAAATTTTATGCTACTTTAAGCCACAATCTATACAATAAGGCTAAATATTAGAGGGTTTCCACGATGGCAAAGGCTCAATCTTTTTCAAAAAAGAAGATAACATTAATTGTTATATCCACATTTCTAATTCTAGCAATAGTTGCTATTTGTGTTTTGTTTGCTATAAACAGCAGATATGTTTATGAGCCAGTTCATGCAGATCAAATTCTAAAAGATGGGGAAATGGGCGAAGTAATTATTGAGTATAATGGCGCCGCAGGAAAGCCAGAAAAAGAAACAATTCAAGCCGAGGCTCATAGTTATGTTCAATTACCACAAGTAGAAAAGGAAGGATATATCTTCTTATGCTGGTTCTGTAATTTCGTAATTGTTTGGGATAATCAATTGTATGTCAATGCAAAACAAACAAGAGCAATTGCCCAATTTGAAAAAGATTATTCTATGGTTACAACTCCAGTTGCTACATTTTCATCAGCTACAAGCTATAAAGAATATAACGTGGGGGAATATCCATCTATTGATGAAGAAGTAAAGGACATCTATGTAGAGGGTAGTTATGCTGTCGATGTTTATTCAAAGAAAAACTTCAAAGGAAAGAAAACAACTATTGCTTATAAAGGAACTTATTCAGGCAAGGTTGGCTCAATGAAAATTAGACAAGTAAGTGTAAACAAAGAGGAAGTATCTTCCTTAGATGATAATACTAAAGCATCACTTTTAACAAAGTATGCACCAAAACTATGGTGGGATGAAAAAGAAAAGTATTATGCATCATCTGTTGAATTTGCGCTTGAAAATTTAGATAGGGAATTATCTCCAGATGGTTATATGTTGCATTTGAAGGATTTGAATAAGCCTAATTATGAATGCGAGTATTTCTATGGCGATAAAGAGAATATGAAAGGATATGCTTTTGCAGTAGAGAAAGAATATGAATATTTAGACCTTTGCTATTATTTCTTCTTCCCATTCAATAAAGCTAAAAGTGTATTTGGTATCCCATTTGGAAACCACGTTGGGGATTGGGAACATATGATTGTAAGACTAAGAATCTATAACGAAAACGGAAAGACCTATTACGCTCCAGTATTGGCACAATATAGTATTCATTCTCAAAGAATATATTTGCCTTGGGATGAAGTTCCAGAATTTGAAGGAACACATCCAGTTGGATATATAGCAAGAGGAAGCCATGGCATATGGCCAAAAGAAGGCAAGAATGTTTATGTCGATAAGGTTATTGTTAAACTATCTGATATTTGCTCAAAAGGTGAAGCATGGAATCTATGGGATGGAGATAATCTAGAAACATTTAAGTATGATGCAATAAATCATACAGGCGATGGTATAGGTAGTTCGCAATGGAAGAGTTGCTTTAATAGGGATTTCTATAATCCTGATTCTGATGCATCAATTAGATGGGGAAATTATGGATTTAATTATCCAATAGAGATATATCCACAACTACAAAACGCCCCAGAGTGTCCAGTAGACAAGAAGGGCGTTTGTGATTATTACTGTATTGATAGTAGATTTTATTATTGATTTTGAGCTTCTTTAGAATTGAAAATATCTTCAATGATTTTAGCCATAGCAATTGAATTTTGATGTGTCCATTCAGCACATTCATATCTTCCTTCTTCAATAGCTTTTTTAGCTGCATATAACTCGTATTCAAATCCGCCAAGTTTTGGCTTTGTCCATTTGATAGAAGTTAGAAGGCCATGTTTAGATGTTGTAATAAGGTTAGGACAATTAACCATATCGATACTCATCTTACCTTTTTCACCAACAATTGTTACGACCAAAGATAACTTTGATGTTCCATCTACTTTGCAAACACCTTTAGCTCCGTTTTTATAATTAAATGTCAATTCTTCTTTTATATCTACGCCATCTTTATATACGATGTTGTTTACATCATATGATGTGTAATCAAAGCCAAGTGTTCTAAATACAAAAGTAACAGGGTAGATACCAATATCCATTAGTACACCACCACCAAGAGCACGTGATGTTACTCTTTCTTTGTGCATTAGAGGAACTTTAAAAGAGGCAGTCATTTCTTTGATCTCGCCAAGCTTTTTATTTTCATATAGAACTTTGTTTATATAGTCTCTTGAAGGCAAGAAACTTGTCCATAGAGCTTCAGAAATAAATAGATTCTTTTCTTCGAATTTCTTATAAATATCTTGAGTGTCTTTAAGTGATGTTGTTAAAGACTTTTCACATAGAACTGGCTTATTGTATTTTAGGCAAAGTAACATTTGTTCATAATGGCAAGAGTGGGGTGTAGCGATGTAAACTAAATCCACATCTTTATCTTGTAGCATCGCTTCATATGAGCCGTAAGCTTTTTCAAAACCATACTCTGCTTTAAATGCTTCGGCCTTGTCTTTTGATCTACTGGCTACCGCATAATTACAAAAGCCCTTAGCGCGCTTTATAGTTGAAGCCATTTTGTTTGCTATATGGCCAGGGCCAATAATTCCAATTCGTAGTTCTTTTTCCATAAATAACCTCTTAAAAAATGCTATTTTTAAATATACTGATTATGCCTTAAAAAACTATTAAGAATTAGTAGGTTCTTTTTGCATATGTACATAGTGTGTTAGAGCAAATGTTCCAGTCATAATAGTTGGAGTGAATAGTGAGCCATACATTGCTATGATTGTTATAGGGCTGATGGTCTCATCCCCCATGGCTTTAGGGTTTGCTGTAATTGCAGAATAGATAGAGAATACTAATGCAAGGAAGAAAGCAACCAATATAAAATATAGGGAAAGCTTTTTGTTATC
Source organism: uncultured Clostridia bacterium (assembly GCA_946545105.1). Next base: position 6,345 of record CAMNMY010000009.1, on the reverse strand, counting down.
TTGCTTTACTGCGAAAGCTACTAGGCTACCGAATAAAACTGTCAAGATTCCAATTTGGAAAGGTGTTCTAAAATCTATCATTGTATTTATTACAACAGCAAATGCAAAGAATCCAATTGCTACTAAATAATATGCGCTGTCTTTACTGTATCCAAATGAACCATATAGGATTATTACCACATAAGATATTAGAACAGATACTGAACTTGCTAACATAATTCCGCCATATCCGCTAGAGACAATAAAGGTAAAAACAAAGCCAGTAATGATTGTTCCTAAAATAATAATTAACATTTGAATGAATAATAAAATTGCGTGAAACTTCTTAAGTCCGAACTTTTCTTGTGTATCCATAATGCCCCTCCATATCATCTTTTATTTTACCAAATAATTCGATACATATTCAACATTGAATAGTGGATATTGAATATTTTTAACATAAAAGTTATAATTTATTTGGGCATATATTTATGAATAGAGTTGCAGAAAGATCACTTGACGAAAACAAAATTAAATTCTTAAGAGCATCAAAGAGAATGTTTTTTGAAGCAAAGGTAATTAAAGTTGTTACCTATTTGCTTTCATTTGTTCCTATTTTGTTGTCATTTATTTCTGCAGTTAATTCAGATATTGTGTTCATTGCCACTATGGCATCATTTGGCTTAACAATCTTTTTGGAATTTGCATCATCATTTTTAAGCACTCACAAAGAAAAAGCAATTATGCTTAACCAGTTGTATGAAACGGAAATAACTGGTGTTAATTTCTCTAAGATTGAATACGATAGAGAAATGACAAATGATCTAAACGAGTTGGCAATAAGAAAGAGTGGATTAAAGATTCTTGAGAAGAACAAAGTAAAAGTAAATGTTCCTCAAGAGATTGAAGATAAATATTCTTACTTATACTTAGTTAGATTAGAAGCTGCAAAGACGAATTATTTAATGAGCAGAATGTTTGGAATGTATATTGCAGCATTGGTGGTTATTGTAATTTTGTTCGTGGGACTTTCATTTGTTAAGAGCGATTCAAAAGAATTCTTACAATTGATAATCCAATTCTATCCAATTACAATTCCGGTTATTAGAAATGTTAGTGCATGTGCAAAGACAAGAAAGAAGTGTGCTAAGATTTCGGCAGATATCGATAACTTCTTTGCGGATGGTGATGATAGCGTAGAAAGACTTGCAAGATTTTTCTACTATATCCAAAACATTGAATTTGAAACAAAGATGGGCGCACCAGTTAAGTATGTTATATTCTCAAAGATTTTTGCTCATGGCTTAAGAGTTCTAGAAAGAGGCGTTGCAAGAAGATATATAGACGCTATTGCTGAGTTAAAGAAAAAGGCACTTATTTTGAAAGGTGCAGTAAGTATTAGAACATCAAGATCTGAAATATTAACAAAGAAAGAAAGAGACCTTGCGCACCTTGAAAGGTTAAGTAAGCGTCAAAAAGCTAAGAATGAGAAAAAGCAAGTGATATTGTCAATTGAGGATAAAGTCGAAGATAAAATTGAAGATAAGTCTGTAGAAAAGGTTGAAGATAAGATTAAAGATAGAACTAAAAAGACAGGACCTAAACAAGGTTCAAAGAATGTTCAAAAGAAACCTTCTCAAAAGAAGGCCTCATCAAAAAAGCCTACACAAAAGAAGGCAGTAAAGGCTCCAACGAAAACAAAAAAGAATAAATAAATAATTTTTGATTAGAGGTGGCAAAAGCTACCTCTAATTTGAATATAATATTTAATTATTATAATTTTCGTGTTATCATAAAAATGTGTTAATTTTGGTTGGGGGCTAAAATTGCTAGATTATCATACATATTTGTTATTCATAATTGCTTTTTCGCTAATCGGTCTTTCTATATTGGTATATGAGAACGACAGACTTTCAAAAAAAGATAAGTTTCCATTTTATCTTACTTACTTTGCTGTTGCTTTTGCTGCATTAAATGAATGGCTAGGACTTCAATTTAATGGAAATGTTAATTTTCCAATTTGGGCACTAAAAATAGTAAAGGCATTCGATTACACATTTACACTTTTGGCAGGAGGAGCGTTAGCTTGGCAATTAAAGCATAGAAGTGTATTTAGAATATTAATTCAAATAGTATTGTGCGTTAATATTATATTCCAAATTGCTTGTGCATTTACGAGCGGAATGGTGGTCGTTGATGAAGTTGCACATACATATTCTCATGGACCTTTGTATGTGGCATATATGATTTTATACATTATCTTAATCGTGTTAATCGGCTGTGAATTTGTTTCGTATGGTCGAAAATTTAGAAGACAAAATAAGGCATCTTTATATGTGATTTTGTTTATGAGTATGTCTGGTATTTTAATACAAGAGTTTTCGCCACAACATTATAGAACTGCGTATGTAGCATTAACAATTGCTATGGCGATGATGTACATTCACTATACAGAATTTGTTCAAATATCTATTGATGACAATTTGCGTGAACAAAAGATTCAATTGATGTTATCTCAAATAAAGCCACATTTTATTTATAATAGTTTGTCATCAATTTCTGCTTTGTGTGAAACAGATCCAATGAAGGCACAAAAGCTAACAGATGACTTTTCTGAATATTTGCGTGCACAGTTAGATGCTATAGGTGTAGAAAGTGAAGTTACATTTGAAAAAGCACTTGAGCAAGTAGAGGTTTATGTCCATATTGAGCAAGTTAGATTTGGCGATAGAATTAAAATGGAGTACGATTTAAAAGAAAAAGATTTTATGATTCCAACTATGACATTGCAACCTATTGTTGAAAATGCAATTCGTCATGGTATATGTAAAAAGGAAGATGGCGGAACAGTTCGTATCTCATCATATGTTGAAGATAAAAACTTCGTGGTTGAGATTAAAGATGATGGGGTTGGGTTTGACGTCAATGCCGCCAAGAATGACGGAAGAAGCCATGTTGGTATGAAGAATGTTAAAGATAGATTAGAAGCATATGGTGATCGAATTGAAACTACTAGTGAAATTGGAAAGGGAACAACAACCAAAGTATATATTCCAAAGAAAAATGTTGAGGAGGCAAAATGAGAATATTAGCAGCAGATGATGAAGAATTACAATTAAACAAACTAAAAAAAGCCATCTTAGACGTTGTGCCAGAAGCAGAATTAATTACTTTTAACAAGCCAAGTGCCATTTTGAATTGGGCAAAGCAAGAAGAGTATATTGATATTGCGTTTTTGGATATTGAAATGGGAAGCGCTACGGGAATTGAAATAGCTACGAAATTAAAAGAATATAACAACGAACTAAACATAATTTTTGTAACAGGGTTTACAACATATGCGCTAGAAGCCTTTGAAATTAGTGCAAGTGGTTATATTACAAAACCAGTTACAAGTGAAAAGATTAAAACGGAATTAGAAAGATTACGTTATCCAATAAAAGACGGAAGAAAAGAAAAGCATTTGCGTGTACAATGCTTCGGAACTTTTGAAGTTTTTGTCGATGATAAACCTGTTCATTTTTCAAGAACTAAGTCTAAAGAACTATTTGCATATCTTATTGATAGAAATGGTGCCCTTTGCAATATGGATATGATAATCGGAAACCTATGGCCAGATAGAGCTGCAGATAAGACTTGTAAATCTATGGCAAGAACTGTAATAGCAGAAATGACAAAGACATTTATGTTATTAGGGCTTGATATATTTGTTCATGGTAATGGCATTGGAGTAGATACGAATAAGATAGATTGTGATTACTATCGCTTACTAAAAGGTGACGAAAAGGCAAAAGCTGAGTTCACAGGTGAGTATATGTCTCAGTATGAATTTGCCGATATGACACAGTCATATCTTTACGAAAAGTACTTTCAATAATTAATAATTAAAAACATTTTAAAACTTTTGTTGCGCATTGTTGCGTATTTGTTGCCATCTAGTTTATACAATTAGACGTAGAAAGACATTTTGAGCACTCAACTTGTGCAACAGGAGTTAGTTCTATGAATAACACAAAAACAAAGTGGAATATAGCGATAGCTGTAGTGGTAGGAGTACTACTTATGGCTGCTATTATGGTAGGAATTTATTTTGCTATACAAAATGTAGACGAAGAAGGATGTTTAGGCGGAGTCGTTTTTGTATTTGATGTTCTACTTAGTTTAGCATTGGCTGGCTATATTCTTTTAATTGCTGCGAAATTAAGAGTTATAAGAAGTAAAAAATTAAGACAAGTAGCTGAGATTATCGATGTGTATGGATTTGCTGGTTTAGCTGCAGCAGTAATTATATTCATTATTTCATTAGTATTATTATGTATTCATTCTTGTCCAATATCTATTGCTTCATTTGTTACCGCATTGGTGCTTTGTTTGGCGTTTGCAATGTTGTTCTTTGCAATGAAATCAAAAGGAACAATAAAGGCTTTTGTAACAGAAAGCGCTAAGCAAGAACCAGTAAAAGAAGCTATTAAGGCAAAAGAGCCAGAAGTTATTGAAGATAACAAAAATGCGCAAGATGAAAACGCATTTGTTCAACAAGAAGAATACGAAGATGAAGATGATGATGACGAGGAGATTATTATCTCTGATTACAAGGGTAATATTTTCCGTATTCAATATAATAAGTCATTTACAGCAAAATTGGCTCAATCTCCAGATTATCTTAAGGGCTATTATGCAGAGTTAAAGAATGAAATTCTTTCATATAAGAAAACAACATCAAGAGTTTCTTGGTACTACGATTCTATAAATTCAGGAAGAAAACAATTAATCAAATTCAGTATTAGAGGAAAAACACTTTGTGTTTACTATGCATTAAATGCAGATGACTTCAAAGATACAAACTATTTAGTAGAAAAGGTAGAAACAAAGAAATTTGAAACTGTTCCATGCCTTTACAGGATTAAGAACGATCTACGTGTAAGACATGCAAAAGAGTTGATGGCTATGCTTATGGAAAAAGAAGGCTTTGTAAAGGGCGAACAACAAAACGAAGATTATTATATCAAATATGAAACTACTCAAGCATTGATAAACAAAGAGCTTATTAAAGAATTGAGAATGCCAGCAACAGAAGAAGAGTTGAAAAAGGCAGAAAGAAAGAAACTTAAGAAATTAAAGAGCGTAACTGTACAACAAGCAAACGAAATGGTTGAAAATGAAGTAGCAAAAGAATCAATTATTGACCAAAGAACAGGCAATTATACAGGTAAGAAAGATATTATTAATATTGATGTTTTAAGTAGAAACTATAATGATGGCGATACTGTAACATTGGAAAACTTAAAGAATAAGAAGTTAATAGACAAATCTGTTGGACAAGTAAAGGTTTTAGCAAGAGGCGTTTTAGATAAGAAACTAAATATCGAATTACAAGATTATTCTATCGAAGCAGTTAAAATGATTCTTTTAACCGGAGGAACCGCAACTAGAGTTTAATAATTAAGGCCCAGCAAAACAAGCTGGGCTTTAAAATGCAAATTGATTTCAGTAAAAATATAATTTAAAATAGAATTGTTTAAGGAGGATATATAAATGAACGATTTATTAAAAAAAGCAATTGCTGAATGTATCGGCACTTTTGTGCTTGTATTTGTCGCATGTGGTGTAGCTGGTGCAACAGGCGGTAGCTTGGTTGCTACATCTTTAGCATTTGGTTTAACGATTGTAGCAATGGCATATTCTGTAGGTAGAATTAGTGGTTGCCACATCAACCCAGCAGTATCTTTGGGATGTTTGCTAACAAAGAGAATGACATTAAGAGAATTCCTAGTATATATTTGTGCTCAAATCGTAGGTGGATTCTTGGGCGCAGTATTGGTATTTGGTATTTTCAAAATGGCAGATGTTAAGCCTTTAGGCGATGCATGTAATTATGCCGTTGGTTTTGCGGCTAATGGATTAACAGCTGGCGGTATTGTTGGCGGTTTATTTGCAGAAATTGTTTTAACATGCATTTTTGTATATACAATTTTGAATGTTACAGACGAAAAAGCTGGAAATGGAAAGATTGCTGGTATCGTAATCGGTCTAACATTAACATTAGTGCATTTAATCGGTATTAATATTACTGGTACATCTGTAAATCCTGCTCGTAGTATTGCAACAGCATTCTCAGCATTGATTTACAACGGAACAACTGATGCGCTTGCTCAAATTTGGATCTTCATCGTAGGCCCATTAGCAGGTGGTGCGTTAGCTGCTGTATTATATGCAGTATTGCATACAGACAAAAACGAAGTAAAAGAATAGTTAATTTAAATGCATAAAAGAGGCTCAGATTATTATCTGGGTTTCTTTTTTTTTGTATAAAAATATTAAATTTTTAGATTTTTTGTAGCAGTTCTGTTGCATTTGTATTGTTAT
>CAMNMY010000008.1 GCA_946545105.1 uncultured Clostridia bacterium | reverse complement strand
GGATAGAACCATGCTGTGGCTCTACTTTGAGTGGTGTATTATTTTGACGTACACTTTTAACTGATATGTTTTGCCTGGGCTATTTGTTGTTATAACGTATTTTTCATAAACAGCGGCCCGAGCGAGCTAACTCGTACGAAAAAAGTCACTTTTTATACCTATATTTTCCCTTAACTTTTTACTGTATCTACAGATATAAACTACCTAGATTATGCATGCGCACACGCAGGCATATTATCTTGATATTTGGCATCTTTATTTATACAAAAAAAGAGGTATCAAATTTGACTTGATAACCTCTATTTTAATTAATCTTCCATCGTATAAACTCCCAAATTGTGCAAATATTAGGAGATTATATTAGCTTTTAGGAGAATAATATGAAGAACGTCCTCCGCCGTGCATTTCGATTTTCCCTTCTTCACACAATTTCTTAAGTGCATTCTCTACAGATGCCCTTCCTATTTCCGGGCACATTTCCATAATATCACTCTTCGTAAATTTGCCTATCTTGTTCTTTACAGCATTCTCTACCATTTCAAATGCTGACATTTTTTTGCTTACTAAATTTACTCTAGATTCAAAGTCCCTATATGCAGCAAGAATTGTTCCTAATATATACTTAACAAATGGCGTGTCATCATTATTATCATCTATCCAATTCTTAGAACTTCGACTTAATGCCGTATAATATTCTTGCTTTGTTATTTGAATTTTCTTTTCTAAAGAAATATACTTTCCAACTGTATATCCATTTTTATATAGTAACAATGTTGTTAACAATCTAGACATTCTTCCGTTTCCATCGTTGAATGGGTGAATACATAGAAAATCATGAATAAATATCGGTATAACAAGCAACGGATCTATATTATATTTCTCAATAGCCTTATTATACTCTTCGCATAATCTATCCACTGCTTCTGGTGTTTCATATGGCTCAAGTGGTTTAAAAATAATCTCTTTATGTCCATCTGGATATACTGCATCTATTTCATTTGGGACATCTTTAAATCTTCCTCCGGAACTTATATCCATAAATTGATACATTTCTTTATGTAATTGCAAAATATAGTTTGGTCTAATTGGAATATACTCAAAATTCTCATGAATTAAACTTAATGCATTTCTATATCCAAGGATTTCATTCTCATCTCTATTTTTTGGGGAAGTCTTATTGCTCATCAATTGCTTTAACCTAGCATTAGTTGTTCTAATGCCTTCAATTTCATTAGATGCTTCTGTACTTTGTATTTTAGCTAAAGCCACTAGCGACTCTAACTCTTCAGGCTTTTGTTCAAGATATAATTGTTGTCTACCTTTATATTCATGAATAATTCCAATATAATTAAGAACCTCTTTATCCCATTTCCTATCTATTAGTTTTGCATAATTAAATTCTCTCATATAATCTCCTATAATTATAATATTCTCCTAAATTATATATGTTTTTAGGAGATTAGTCAAGGATGTATGAGAATAAATATAACAATATCGAAAACATCAGCATAACAAAAAAATTGGCAACTTAATTACTACTCACTGCATAATTTTGCGTCTGGACGCGTTTTTATTCACCAATAGTATGAATTATGATTTCAACTCTTACAACTGCATGATGAATTATATTGCGTCTAGACGCATTTTTGAATACTCAAATTGTCAATATTATCTTTAAACATCTTTTCTTAAATCGCAATTAACTGAAATATGCCGGTATTTTGCAATTCCTTTATGACATTCAATTGATTAAAAATATCTGTTTGCGCACAAGGAGACACAACCTTCCTCGCCATTAGAATCTCAAGCGCACTATTGGTAGCCTAATAAGAAACAGCACCCGTATATGCTATGAACATTAAAATTGCGAATACTTTTCTAAGAGAGTAATACATATATGCCACCCCGTAAAAAATCCTATCTTTTTTATATTTTATATAAAAAGCAAAAATGTATTACGTTTGGCAAAGCAAAGCCATTTAATGGCAACATTATAAACAAGAACCCATTTTATTATATAAAATCTATTTATCGCCTATCTCTTTTATAAAAACAACAATCCAACCCATTACAATTGAATACAATCCAAAATCATCATGATGATAAATCCAACGCAAAACGACCAAACACCATAATGGTCATGACCTTCACTTGTCATCTCTGGGACCATTTCCTCAACCACAACATAAATCATGCAGCCTGCAGCAAAAGCTAAAGCCCAAGGCATAATGCCTTGTATTTGCATAGCTAAGAACAATCCTAACACAGCAGCTATAGGTTCAACAACACCAGATAACACGCCAAATATAAACGCCTTTGGCGAAGACCCGGTCGAACTCTTAACTGGAAGAGATACAACCATACCCTCTGGAATATTTTGTATACCTATACCAATTGCAAGTAATAACGCTCCCATTAAAAGCGCTGCGTTATCCGGTTGAGATAAAGCAACACCAAAAGCAATCCCTACAGATAGTCCTTCTGGAATATTATGAATCGTTACTGCCAAAAACATTTTTGATGTTTTAGATAATTGAACAGATTGGATACCCTCTTCTTTATTCTCACTTACATGGAAATGTGGAACCACTTTATCTATAAGCCATAAAAACCCAGCACCAAGCAAAATAGATATAGCAGCAACGGCCCACGATGGCATATATGAAACATCTGATTCAATGGCGGGTTTTATTAAAGAAAAGAATGAAGCAGAAAACATTACGCCTGCAGCAAAACCCATAAATATCTTACCTAATTTAGGAGATACTTCTTTTCCCCTAACAAAGAAAACGAAAAATGCTCCTAAAGATGTACAAATAAATATTAATGGTATTCCTATCAATGGATAAGCAAAATTTGGCATAATTTTTCCCTCCGATTAAAATTATATCACTAAATTAGAAACAATCCAGGCAAGCCTTTGCCGCCTGGATCGTTCCATTGGACTACTTTCCTATATTGACCAAGCAGTACTTTGCTTTTGAGTCTCAACCATATGTTTGAAATGAGAATCTTTCTTAGACAACAACTCTTTTGGGGATCCTTGCTCTACTATTTGGCCGTTTGCTAAGAATACTATCTTGTCCGCATTTTCGACTGTTCTCATTCTATGAGCTATGATAATAACTGTCTTATCTTTTGTTAATTTAGATATAGCTTCTTGGACATCTGTCTCATTTTCGGCATCTAGTGATGCTGTAGCTTCATCAAGCAATATTACTGGAGCATTCTTTAAAAGCGCACGTGCAATAGATATTCTTTGACGCTCACCTCCAGATAATGTGCTGCCATTTTCTCCAATCATTGTATCTATGCCATTTTCTAGCTTAGAGATAAATTCATCACACTTAGCTTCTTTAGTAGCCCATAAAACTTCTTCGTCTGTTGCATCACTCTTACCGATTCTAATATTCTCTTTAATTGTGTTATTGAACAAAACTACATCTTGGAATACTATTGAGTAATTCTTGAACAATGTTTCTGGATCAATCTTTGATATATCCTTTCCTCCGATTGTGATTTGCCCAGATTGAATATCATAGAATCTAGTTGCAAGTTTGCCGACTGTAGATTTACCGCCACCACTTGGACCTACTAATGCTGTTACTTCGCCTTGCTTTGCAATTAAAGATACATTCTTTAATACGCCTTCATCTTTATTGTAAGCAAAGCTTACATTCTTAAATTCAATATCATAGTTATCTACATCACAATTCTTTTCACCTTCTTGAATTGGGTATTCTTGAATTTCATTCATTCTCTTTATTGTCAAATCTTGACTTATGATAGCAGCAAGATTTACTAACGATCCTCCCATTGGCTCATAGATTCTAGATACAACAATCAAGAACATAATAAATGTTGTTAATGAAATACCACCATCTTTAATTAATAAGCCACCAACAATGGCTGTTGTCGCAATTCCAAGTTTTAGAATCATTTGTGCGCTAATTACAAATACTGCAACTCCAAGTTCTGATAAAAGTCCTCTCTTTTCTACGTTCTTAATTCCTTCCTTTATTGGAACCAATCTCTTAACTTCTGCTGAATTTGCTTTATAGTCTTTAACTGTTTCAATATATTCTTGAATATCAGCTTCACTTGCAACCATCGCTTCTAGCTTTGGCTTGTTAACTTTATCTTGCATCTTTCTTGATGTAATAACAATTAACATAGCAATTGGGAATACCCAAATACTAGCAAGCGCCATTCTCCAATCAAATACAAACAATGAGATAACAATTAATGTTGTAGATATAATAGCCCCATAGAATTGTGGCATGATATGTGAAAAGTTTGTTTCAAGCAATGCTGTATCGCTTAATAACATCTTTGTTAAATCGCCAACGTCTCTTTTGCCGAAGAATGATAATGGCATCTTTCTTAATCTCTCTGCAAGATCCAATCTTCTTCTATGTGATTCTTTATATGTAGCAACAAATTCTGCATTGTATTGTGCGTAGTTTAGTAAGTATAGAATTACAAGCGCCATAGCAGTTGCAATACTATATACTATATATCCCGTCTTTGTTATTCCATCACCAAGTAAATCGCAAATGATGAAATATATTATTGATACTGGAATCATCATTGCCAAATCTGCAAATGTTGCCCAGCATGATGCCTTAATAAAATCTCTTGCGCCATGTTCAGTTAAGGCATATTTCTTCATTAAATACTTAATCATATATTACCTCCCAACTTTCCATGCGATTGACTTTTGATAGTCGTTCCACATCTTTGCGTAAATCTTCTTATTGTTTAGCAAATCTTCGTGGTTACCTTCTTCTACAATCTTGCCGTCCTTGATAACAAATATCTTGTCGGCATTCTTTACTGTAGATAATCTATGAGCAATCATAATAATGCTCTTATCTTTTCCTAAGTTAGAGAAAGCTAATTGAACTAGTCTTTCGTTTTCTGGATCCGCAAATGCTGTAGCTTCATCTAACAATAAAATCTTTGATTTTCTCAAGAAACACCTTGCAATACAAATTCTTTGAATCTCACCACCAGATAGATATGTACCTTGAGTTCCCAAAACTGTATGGATTCCATCTTTAAACTTATTAACAATATCCATACATTGAGCTTTTTGAAGAGCATCCATAACTTCTTCTTCTGTAGCATTTTCATTTGCCAATCTAACATTGTCTAAAATTGTTCCTCTAAATATCTTGTTGTCTTGGAATACATAAGATAAGATTTCTCTTAATCTTGCTTGCGACATATCCTTGATATTTACGCCACCTATTCTAATCTCACCTTCTTTTACGTCATAGAATCTAGCAATTAGATTAGCAAGCGTGCTCTTACCACCACCACTTGGGCCAACTAGAGCAACAACACCTTTTTCAGGAACTTCAAATGAGATTCCATCAATAGCATTGAAGTTAGCATTTTTGTAATTAAACTTAATGTTATCTACTTCTACTTTGTAGCCTTGAGGTTCTTTTGGATTCTCTGCTTCCTTTAATGGCTCAATCTCTAGAACAGAGTTAATTCTTTCGTTTGCGTCCTTAACTAACATTGTTCCTTCACTCATAAACATTACCTTAATAAATGTTGTAGAAATAATTGGCGTAAAGATAATATAGAACAACAAATTAACAATAAATGTTAAATCCGCAAATCCTTTACCACTCATAATCAAAGCGAAGGCAGACAAGAAGCATGCCACTGCATTAACAGCTGTCATAAATGCTGCCATTGTTTTTCTTGTATGGTATGTATAGCTTAAACAGAATTTTGCATAATTGTTGATTGATCCAGAAAAACGCTTGAATGAGAATACTGATTGATTAAATACCTTAACAACTGGAATTCCTCTAACATATTCAACTGCCTCATTACTCATATTTTCTAGAGCATCTTGATAATTCTTCATATCCTCTTTCATTGAAGGTCCAACCATAGTAAACATTGTTGCAAACCCAATAAATACTGGGATTAATGAAACAAGGCCTAATCTCCAATCGAAAATAAGCATAAATACTATCATAGCAATTGGCGTAATAATTGTTTGAGCTAAATCAGGCATTTGGTGTGATAGAAAATTCTCAGATACTGATGTTGTATCTAATGTAATTTGTCTTAACTTACCACTTCCGATTGCATTGATTTCGCCAATTGGCATTTTAGCGATATGAGAAACTAATTTTTCTTTCATGTTTCTGCATATTCTGAATGCTCCCAAATGTGAACAAGCCAACGCACATAGATACATAACAATGTATAACAATGCGAATGCTAATGCTATCCAGCCATTTTGGGCTACATGTTGCGCAGCACTAAAGTTTGGTGCCACTTCCACTAGTTCCTTTACTATCCTCCATATAAATATGAAAGGTACTAAAGCAACTATTCCGCTTAATGTAGATAATACTAAGGAAACATAAGAAAAATACTTATATTTCCCGGCATAGTCCATCAAAACGGAAAATACATTCCTTTTTTTGTTCATAAACAATACCTCTTTATGTAGATTGCGCTTTAGCGCTATTTTTTATCTAATGAATCAAATAACACAGACCATCCTGCATCGAAAAATTTAAATCCATTTTCTACATATTTTGATGCTTTATCTTTATCCATTCCGTGCTTTACTGGCTCGAAGAATAAATTAAACATCGCGGTACATATCATATGCATTAATGTTTCGTCAATTTCGACAATCTCTTTACCCTTTTGTTTAAGAACATTTATAAATTTAAAAGTGCTCTCCACTTCCATCTCTACCATATTATCGATATAGAACTCATATCTTGACCCACTCGATTTAGTCAAAATAATATTAAATGCATCTATATCTGAATAAACAATGTCTAGCATTCTTTGAACTTTCTCGTGAGAATAAGTAAACATTGATTCGATTTGAATATCTAAATCAAAATTCATAAACTCTTCATGAGAAAAAGAAAACTCATCCAAAAGTTTCTTTGCACTTGAGCCAACAACTTCTTCAAACAACTCATCCTTTCCAATAAAACGGTTATATAACGCTCCAGTAGTCAATCCAGCTTTTTGAGCAATATTTCGAGTTGATGCTCCTAAATACCCATTTGCTAAAAACTCACTTTTTGCTATTTGAATTATTCTTTCTTTCATTGAATCTTCTAACATTTTTCTCTCCTATTCGCACTTATAATAACACTGTTATTGAAACATTGCAACAAAAATATGAAATTTTTTTCACATTTTACTTGAAATCGAAAAAATTTATGGTAATATAGTATTGAAAAATAGCGATAAACGCTTAATCTTTATGCAAATAAATAAGGAGAAACATGTCTGAATTTAATATTATAAATAACTGTGCACCTACACTTGCGGGATTAAAAACTGGTAACATTTTTAATTGTCAAATCGCACAGGATGAAGACATTAATTCAACAATTGATGCTTTCAATAAAGTTTTTGAACCAAAAGGTTTAAAAATGGTTTTATTAAGAATTAAAGATAATGTTGCAATGTTGTATTTATATAGAGTTAAGCAATTAGCAGATGATCTTAAACAGGATAATATTCGCTCTTATTTAAAGCAAATGGAATACCCTTTAGATAATTCAAACGAATGTATCGAGAAATTAAAACATAGAATAAATACAATGTCTGAATTCCCTCACGAAATTGGATTATTCTTAGGATACCCTATTGAAGATGTAATTGGGTTTTCTACTCTTGGAGCCAACGGCGCCAAGTATTGTGGTCTATGGCGTGTTTATGGAGATGTCGAAAAAGCTAAAAAACAATTTGCGCTATTTAGAAAATGTAGGTCTGTATATTTGAATACCTACACAAAACAAAACAATTTTAGGAAATTAATTATATCTAAATAAAGGAGATTTTTTATATGAAAATAGCAGTAGTTTATTGGAGTGGTACTGGCAACACTGAGGCTATGGCAATGGCTGTAGCAAATGGCGCAAAGCAAAAAGGTGCAGATGTAAAATTGTCACAATGTTCTAGCTTTAGTGCTAACGATGTACAATTGTACGATGCTTTTGCATTTGGATGCCCAGCTATGGGAGCTGAAGAATTAGAAGATTCAGAATTCTTACCAATGTTCGACGCTTGCAAATCTCAACTAAGTGGCAAACCTGTAGTTTTGTTTGGCTCTTATGGTTGGGGCGATGGCGAATGGATGCGCACATGGGAAGAAGATTGTTTATCTAATGGAATTAAGGTTGTTGGAAGTTATATCTGCAACGAAGCTCCAGATGATAGCGCTAACGCTGAATGTGAAGCATTAGGTGTAAAATTAATTGTCTAATCTTGTCTCAATACCCATATTTACACAAGTAGGCTGTTCAATTTAAACAGCCTACTTTTTTCTTTATTATGGTAAACGGTGCCCTGCCGCCAAATATAATTTATACCACTCTTCGTGTGTTAACTTTATTTCACTACCTTGAATGATTTGCTTTAATCTTTCCTCTGTTGTAGTTCCCGCAATTACTTGCATATTAGCTGGATGTGTAGTAATCCATGCTGTAGCAATTGTTGTTGAAGTTACATTATGCTTTGCTGCGATTTCTTTCAATGCTTTATTTAATCTTGGATATAAAGCACTTCCAATAAATGGACCCATCCAATGTGGCATTTGGAATGGAGACCACGCTTGAATTGTCATATCATGGATACGAGAATAATCCAAAACACTACCATCGTGATCATATGAACCTTTAGATGTCATATTAACCTCCATGCCTTGAGCAACCATATTTGAAACAGGAATACTAAATTGCAATTGGTTTATAATCAAATCCTCTTTTACTGCTTTCTTTAAAAGTTCAATTTGCATTGGCTTATGATTAGATACGCCAAATCTTTTAACCTTGCCTGCCTTCTTTAATTTATCAAAAGCTTCGGCAACTTCATATGGATCACAAAGCGCATCTGGTCTATGTAATAAAAGTACATCAAGATAGTCAGTATTTAATCTAGTTAGACTATCATCTACGCACTTTAGAATATATTCTTTTGTGAAATTATAATGTGCAACTTCTGCCTTTTTATTTATTGCACATTTTGTTTGAATAATTAGATCTTCTCTTTTTATTGATTTATCTGTCAAAACTGCTCTACCAAAATTAGCTTCACATTTACCATTTCCATAAATATCAGCATGGTCAAAATAATTCGCACCATTGTCTATAGCTAGATGAGCAAAATGATTTAGTTCACTATCACTCATATGAGCAAATCTCATACATCCTACTACTATTGCTGGAACATCAATCTCAGTATTTCCAAGTTTAACCTTTTTCATACACCCTCCATTGATTGCAATTATATCATTAATGCTCTTAAATATACCTAAATAAAAATGGCCCAGCTTTAATGCTAGGCCAAATGATATTAATATTTAATACTTATGCGTTGCTTACGTTCTCATCATTTTGTGCATTTTCTTTTGTCTCTTCTTCAGCCACATTTTCTCTTCGCAATTTTCTGCGTACAAACATTCTATAATGCAAATAGTATACAAGTGCAGCTATAAATACCATAATGGCATCTGCCAAGAATAAATAGCAATAAACATTTAGTATTACGTTTTTTATCAATACGCACATTAACACGATTGTAATTATTTCATACACTCCGCCTAAAGATAGCGTAACTATGTGATACGTATGAGATGAATCGAAATTGTCTCTCATATGTAATATTAAAAATACTTTTCCTACCACATACAATATGGCAAATAATGAAATTACTGCTGAAATGTAAACGAAATTATTTTCTAGCATTTTTCTTCTTTATCCTCCTTGAGATGATTAATACAACGCCTGCTAATACGCAAGTTGAAACTACGATAATTCCAAAAATCTCTGCGAATTGATAATTTGGATTATCATATGTAAATGTTATTGTTTGTTTATATCCGTTTGCACCTACGATAACAAGAGTATGTTTACCATGAGATACAACTGAATCTTGAGTGATCGTTTTGTTGTCTAAGCTCATATCTGCATCTAATGCTGTTAGAGTGATCTTCTTGCTATACACATCGCCATCTTCTACTGGAACATAAGCTTCTAAGACAAAATCTTTAGTATATTCATATAGGTTAGTTCCCAATACTTTTATAGTGTGATATCCAACTATTGTATAACCTTCTCCTACTATATATGAAACATTATCAATCTTAACTCCTAAATAATCGCTTTCCTTTATAGCAAAGCCATCAGCATCAACTAAAGCAAATACTCCTACATAACGATTGTTCTTTAATGAAATTAAATCTTTAACATTTGGGATCACAACAAAGTCAATAGTCTTTTCGTATGAGCCTTCACCCTTTATTGTTAAAGTATGTTTTCCAACAACACTATACTTTGTAGCGCTTTCATATGGTGCTCCATCTATAAATAATTGTGCATTTGCAATTTCTATTGATACACTACCTACGAATTCTGCATCTGGCTTTAATTGTGTATAATGGTTGTTTACAAATGAATACTTATTATAATATCCGTTTGCACCATATACTTCTAATGTGTAATTTCCAATCTTCGTAATAGCGCTTCCCGATTGATATTCTTGACCATTTAGAACTAATCTATCATATGCTGATTCAATAACTATCGTTCTATTTATATATTCAACGCCATCACTTATTCCATTTACAATTTCTTTAATTGTGAATTCAAATGATTCGTTATCTCCATTTGTCGAATAGAATACAATGTTATGTAAACCAACTTCATACAACGTAGCAACATCGCTAACGCCACCATCAATTGTATAAGAAACTGCATTTGATAAAATATCTAACTTATATGTATATAAAGCATTCTTTTCTACGTTTGTATATAAATCTACATAAACATAATATGTTGCTGAATAATCATTTACGCCCAATATTTCAATTGTATGAATTCCATATGTTGTAATTGGTGTTCCAATTTCATATTCATTTCCATCAACTAAAATGCCGTATACTAAATCTGTTCCAAAACTTGCATATGCGTTATCTTGATAAGCATATGAATTGTTCTTTGCACTTGCCTCATCTTGATATAATGTTGAGCCTACGCTTGTCTCTAAAATCTTAATTGCATATGTTGTTTCTAATCCATTAATATCTCTAACCTTTAATACATTATTACCGATTGTGTTGATAGTTGTTAAAGCTTGAATTTCTTTACCATTCAATTCATAGTAATCATAATCAACACCGCTATTTTGTAGT
>CAMNMY010000007.1 GCA_946545105.1 uncultured Clostridia bacterium | reverse complement strand
AATGAGCCAAAAATAGATAAAGATGTGGAACAAGCATTGATTGATAATGGCTGTTTTGATATTTTTAAAAAGTTTCCACCATTATATCAAAGGGTTAGAGCATATAATGTTACATTCTATAAGACCCGTAACCATCAAATGTATACTAAAGCATTAGATCACTTAATCGAAGAAACTAAAAATGGGAATATGTTTGGGGAATGGAATGATTATGGGAGATTACTTGACTATTAAAGGCCATTTCGCGAATGTGTTAGATAATGTATAATATACTTAAGAGGATATTATGAAGTACAAATATGTAAGAATTCAAGGTGCCGAATTAGCAGAGAATACTATGTACGCAAAAGGCGTATTTAGTATGTGCTGGCATTTAATTCAAAATGATATTATGGATGAGGAAGACAAAGGTTTATATAAGGAAATCGACGATTGGTTTGCCGAAGAATTGCCATGGCCTCCTCAATGTAAGAATCAAGAACAAGTAGTATGCTTCTTTAAAACTGAAAATACCGAAGAGATGTTGAAGATGATAAGACCAGCTCTTTGGCTGTTAGAAAAATACAATCATCCTTATTATGTTGTATACACAAACACTCCAGGCGAAATAGTTTATGAAGACAAATATCAAGTGGTTGTTAAAGTGCCAGGAGTTTTGAAAATAGATAAGACTCCAAAATCATGGACTCCAGAAGATAAATGATGAATATTCAGACTTTAGATTTTAATGATTTTACGATAGATTATTGTAAATTTGGGTATGGTGACAAAATATTTGTCATTTTGCCAGGCATTAGCATAAAAAGCGTAATGTTATCTGCAAGTGCAATTGAAAAAGACTATTCATCTCTTGCGGAAGATTTTACTACATATGTTATAGAAAGAAGAAATAATCCAGATAAAAACACAACGATTAATTCTATGACTGAAGACACAATAAAAGTGTTGGATAAACTTCAATTAAGAGACATCTATTTGTTTGGAGCTTCTCAAGGCGGAATGCTTGCTATGCAAATAGCTCTAAATAGGCCTGAGTTGATAAAGAAAATGGTATTAGGGTCAACATCAGCTAAGATAGAAAACAATATGATTTTAGATAGATGGGTTGACCTTGCTAAAAAGAAAGATAGAGAGGCATTGTTTTTGGATTTTGGTAAGTGTATTTATCCGGAAGATTTCTTCACAAAGAACCAAAGAGCATTTAAGATTATTTCGAAAACGGTTAATGATAAAGAACTAGAAAGATTTGTGTATATCGCTGATGCAACAAGAGATTATAATATTCTAGGTGAAGTAAAAAATATTAAATGTCCAACCCTAGCAATTGGCGCAAAAGACGATGCAGTTTTAGGTGGTTATGCAACAGAGGACATAGCAAAAGCTATGGGATGTGAACTATATATGTACGATGAAGGATTTGGACATGCAGTATTTGATATGGCACCAGATTATAAACAAAGAATAATTGAATTTTTTAATAAATAGAGAGGCCAATATGACAATAGAAGAAAGAGTAGAATTAGCAGCAACACTTAAACAACAACATGGCACTAATTGTTGCCAAGCTGTTTTGTTGGCGCTTCAAGATCAAATGAAGTTTACAGAAGATGAATTGAGAGTGCTTGGAGCCGGATTTGGTTTAGGCCTAGGGAATATGGAGGGCACATGTGGAGCATTGATTGGTGCAGCAATAGCTTTAGGATTAAATACAAACGGAGATAAAGCTGCAGTAAGAGCATTAAATGAAGAATTTAAACAAAAGTGTGGAGCAATTACTTGCGAAGACATAAAAGGTAGATTCACAGGCAAGATTACTTGCTCTTGCGAAGATTGTTGCAGAAACGCTGTTAGAGCATATGAGGATGTATTAAATAAAATATGATTTCGCTAGATATTGTCCAAAACAATGAAATAGAAGATTTGTCTATTCTTGCTACGAAAATAGTAAGAGAGCATTATGATCCAATAATTGGTAAAGCACAAAATGATTATATGCTTAACAAGTTTCAATCTATAGAGGGCCTAAAAAAGCAAATAAAAGAAGGCTATAAGTTTTATTGGATAAATCTTGATGGCAAAAATGTTGGATTCTTTTCTTTCAAAGAAAGAGAAGGAAAATTGTATATCAGTAAATTGTATATAGACAAGGAATATAGAGGTAGAGGATTGTCTAAATCGGTTATGGCTTTTTTGAAAGTCGTAGCTAAAGAAAATAGTTTGCCTGGATTATTTCTTAATGTGAATAAACGTAATTTTGATACAATAGAAATATACAAGCGTTTAGGATTTAAATTACTAAGAGAGGAGTGTAATCCAATTGGAGAAGGGTTCTTCATGGATGACTATGTATACGAGTATAGGATATGATAACTGACCAAGAAAAAGAAAAATTTGAATCTGCTGTTATGAAATATGGTGTTCCAATATTTGTTATAGTGGATTTAAGTTTCTTTGCAGTGTTAATATATGGTTCGTTTATGGGCTACAGTGAAACTTTTATAAAGATTTTTGTGGCGATTTCATTTACTGCGTTTCATGGTACGTTAAGAATGGTAGTTATGCGTATAGTGTCTTTGTTTAGACCTCTAATAAATCCATTGTCTCACATATATGAAGTGGACAAAGTAGAGATTGAAATCTATGAAGCTCTTAATATTAAGAAGTGGAAAGATAAGGCTCCAGCTTGGGATAGAAGACACTTTATTCTATCTTTAAAAGATATTAGAAATGTTGAAAAAGTTGAACAAGTATTGCGTTTTAATATAGGTGCAGAGTTAATCCACTATGTAGATTTCGTATTGTCTTTGTTTGGAACATTATTTTGTTTATTTAAAGGGATGCAACAATGGTGGTGGATATTTGGATTAGTTTCATTATTGCTTGGATTGCTAGCCGATTTACCATTTGCTATGATACAAAGATACAATAGATATCGTCTTTTACCTATTTACAAAAAATTAAAAGAAAAAGAAAATCAATAATCTTTCATAATTTCATATTTATATATAAATATATTTGTGCTATCATTTAGTAGTGGAGTATTTTTATGCGCGAGTACGAAAAGATGGTTAAAGGGCTTCTATATAATTCTTCAGACGAAGATTTGATGAAGAGAAGAGAAAAAGCAAGATTGCTAATTGAGAAGTTTAATAATTCTTCTATTTTAGATTTAAAGGAACGTATAAAGATTCTTGAAGAAGCAATTCCAAATCACGGCAAGAACATGTATGTAGAACCAAATTTGAGAATTGAATATGGCACAAACATTACTGTTGGGGACAACTTCTTTATGAACTTCGATGGGCAAATTATGGATGTATGCCCAGTCGTAATTGGCGACAATGTATTCATTGGTGCTAGAGTCACTATAGCAACTCCAGTTCATCCATTGTGCCCAAGTGAAAGAAATACACATTTTATTGATGGCAAGCCTATTTCTTTAGAATATGCTAAGCCTATAACAATCAAAAATAATGTGTGGATTGCTTCATCAGTAACGATATGTGGTGGCGTAACAATTGGCGAAGGTGCTGTTATTGGTGCAGGTAGCGTTGTAACTAGAGATATTCCAGCTGGGTATTTTGCTTGTGGAGTGCCATGTAAAGCAGTAAGGAAAATAACCGAGAAAGATAAGATGTATGAATCTCAAGGTATATATTTGAAGGAGGATAAATAGCATGTTAAAACAAATCGCAAATAATGTAACATTTGTAGGCATTGAAGATGAGACATTAGATTTATTTGAAGGATTGTACAAAGTTCCAAATGGAGTTACATATAACTCAGTAGTATTCACAGATAAGGTAGCTGCAATTATGGATACAGCAGATAAGAGAGTATCTGATGAATGGATGACTTTGATAAAGAAAGTTTTAAAGGATAGAGTTCCTGAGTATTTAATCATATCTCATATGGAACCAGATCATTCTGCAAATATAGAAAATGTCTTAAGAGAATATCCTGATATAAAAATTGTTGGTAATGCAAAAACATTCCAAATGCTTCCAAACTTTGTAAGCATTTATGTTCCAGACGATAGAAAAGTTGAAATGAAAGATGGCGACGTTCTTGATCTAGGTGAGCACAAGCTAAAATTCTTAATGGCTCCAATGGTACACTGGCCAGAAGTTATGATGTCTTATGATGAGACTGATAAGCTTTTATTTACAGCTGATGCGTTTGGTAGATTTGGTAAGTTTATTACTGATTTAGATTGGGTAGATGAAGCAAGAAGATATTACTTCAATATCGTTGGAAAATATGGCGCTCAAGTACAAAAGGTATTAAAAGCCGTAGCACCAGTAGAAGTTAAAAAGATTATTCCACTTCATGGACCAGTATTAGAGAGCAATTTAACATATTATAGAAATAGATTAAATATCTGGAGCAGTTATGAACCAGAAGATAAGGGTATTACAATTGCTTGTGCATCAATTCATGGTAACACAAGAGAATATGCAAGATTGTTAAAAGAAGAATTAGTATCTTTAGGTGCTAAAGTATCTTTATATGATTTATCTAGATGTGATATTTCAGAGGCTGTAGAGTCTGCATTTAGATTCAATAAGTTGATTTTGTTATCTTCAACATATGATGCAGATTTATATCCTCCAATGAAGGCATTCTTAAATAGACTACTTGCAAAGAATTATCAAAATAGAGATATTGCTTTTGTTGAGAATGGTTCTTGGGCACCAGCTGCAGCAAAGAAGATGAAGGAATATACAGATAAGATGGCAAACATCAATTATTACGAAAATGTTATTTCTATCAAGACAACAGTAAAGCAAGAAAACATTGAACAAATGACAGATTTAGTAAACTGGGCAAAGCAATAATGATAATAAGACCAATTAAAGATCAAGACTATTCATATATGTATGACTTTACACAAAAGGCTTTCACGACGGCCTTTGTGTCTAGTGGCGATGAGCAAAACTATGCATCCAATGTAAGAAACTCTCAAGAATATATAAAAGAATTAGAGTACGTTGCTGAGGAAGATGGTAAGATTGTTGGCGATGTTGTGTTGTCAAAATTTAAAGCCAAACTAAATGCAAAAGCACTGTTGCTAAATATTGTTTGTGTTGAATTAGATTATAGAAATATGGGATTGGGTCAAAGTATTATATCTGTAGCTTTAACAAAGGCTAGAGAATTGGGATATGAAGCAGTGTTTGTTGCTGGGAATCCAAAATTCTACAATAGGATGGGATTTAAACAAACAATTGAATTTGGCTTATTTAATTCTAATCATTATGATGACCAATTTATATTATGCAAAGAATTAAAGAAGGGCGCATTAGAAAATGATAATGGCACTTTCGATTTTATTATATAAGGAGCGTATTTATGTTAAAGGATATTGAAAGCATATTAATACCAGAAGAAAAACTAAAAGCTAGAATATATGAACTAGCAAAACAAATAGAAAAGGATTATCAAGGAAAGACTGTAACATTCATTTGCATTCTACGTGGTGCATCAGTATTTTTTTGCGATTTAGTTAGAGAAATCAATCTTGATGTAAGATTCGAATTTATGTCAGTATCTAGCTATGGTGCAGGAACTACATCATCAGGTGAAGTTAGAATTGTTAAGGATATCAACACTCCACTTGCGGGAAAGGATGTTATTATAGTTGAAGATATTATTGACTCAGGAAGCACATTGTCATTCTTGAAGAAAATCTTAGAACAACGTGGTCCAGCATCTATTAAAGTATGTACTCTTTTAGATAAACCATCTAGAAGAAAAGTTGAATTTAAAGGAGATTATGTAGGCTTTGAAATTGAAGACAAATTTGTTGTCGGATGTGGATTGGATTATGCAGAAAGATATAGAAATTTGAAAGATGTATGCATTTTAAAGCCAGAAGTGTATACAAAATAATAAAAGGGTAAAGGGTTAAGTATGACTAAAAAACTAAAGGTACAATTATGTTTATTTGCAGTATCTGTACTTCTAAATATTTGGGGTATTATGTCTATATTGCAAACAGGAATGGGAATCAATGTTGGCCTTTCATATCTAGATAAGATTAAAGATTTCCACATTATCATATGTTATGTAATTATCGTTGTTACTATGGCTATTGGCATTATGTCAATATCTATAAATGCAGGACAATTAGACGATAAGAAATGGATGAAAGGATTAACTATTGGGGTTACAACATATAGCACAATTTTAACAATTCCTCTACTTTTAGCATTCATTTGTTTTGCTGCATACAACATGAACGTAGATATTGCCGCTTATGGTTCAGGCCTTGGTGAGTTTATTGATGGAATGTTTGGAACAATAGCTAATGATTTAGGAACAATATTTGGACCTAAAGAATTTGGCGGATTTGGATCTAAAGGCCTATTAATGACAGTCTATGTACTAGGAATAATAATGAGTATCATTTTCTTAGCTTTCCCAATCTTGAGTGGTTGGTTGCAAATAAAGGGAATGACACTTGGAGATTTATTTAATAAGAATAAAAAAGGAGAAGTTACAAATGAGTAAGTTTTATCACATGACAATTGCTGGGCTTGAAAGAGATTTACCACTTTGCCCATTAAATGACGATTTATATATTGCAGGATTTGTTATGTTTTCTGATGTAGAGCTAACACAAGCTGTTGCTTCAGAGTTATTAAAGAAGGTTCCAGAATTTGATGTTATTTTAACAGCAGAATCAAAGGGAATTCCTCTTGCTTATGAAATGTCAAGACAATCTGGAAAGAATTATGTAGTAGCAAGAAAAGGCATTAAGCTTTATATGGTAAATCCACATGAAGTAGATGTTAGATCAATAACAACAGCAAGAGCACAAAAGTTATACCTAGATGATTTTGATGTTGCAAAATTAAAAGGAAAGAAAGTTTTGGTTGTTGATGATGTTATTTCAACAGGCGAATCTTTGGCATCACTTGAAAAATTGCTAGAGTATGCAGGTGGTATTGAAGCTGCTAAATGCGCAGTATTAGCAGAAGGAAAGGCTGCAGATAGAAAGGATATTGTGTTCTTAGAGCCACTACCAATTTTTCCACGCGAAAAATAAAAGATAGCAAAAGCGCCTTGAAATATAGGCGCTATTAGTTTGTATATGGGTTACGTAATTAATATTGACAATGACAAGTGTATAGGATGTGGGTTGTGTGTAAAAGATTGCCCAGCTTCACATTTTGAAATTAAGGACAACAAAGCTGCAATCGCGAACGGCCTTTGTATTGGTTGTGGCCATTGCTATGCTATTTGTCCAAATGAAGCAGTTTCTATAGAAGGTGCAGATACTACAAACATACACGAGGTAGTACCATTTACGAATTTTGATAGTGAAGAGTTTTTAAAAGCTATTCACTCTAGACGTACAATGCGTCAATTTAAAGATCAAGAAATAGAGCAAGATAAGATAGATAAGATTATTGATGCAGGAAGATATAGTCCAACAGGGGCTAATGCTCAAGATGTTTGCTTTAATATTTTAGGCACAAAGCAAGATGAGGCTGAAAAAATTTGTGTTTCTTTATTTAGATTTGGAGTTAACACAGCAAAGAAGTTTTCAAAAGGCATTAAGAATTTAAACATTGATGATCATTTCTTCTTCAAGGGATCTAAGCTGGTTATACTAGTTTCCGCAAAGAGTAAGTTAAATGGCGGTCTTGCTTCAGCATATATGGAAATGATGGCAGCAACATTAGGTATCGGAACTCTATATAGCGGATTTTTTGAAACTTGCTTTTCATTAAGTCCAAAATTAAGAAGATTAATAAAATTACCAAAGGGACATGAACTATGTTCTTGTATGGTATTTGGATATCCAAAAGTAAAATACAAAAGAACCGCACCAAGGAATAAGGCTTATGTCAGAATACTCTAAAATTAAAGTTGCATTTATATGCCATGGAAATATTTGTAGATCACCAATGGCAAAATTCATTTTCCTAGATATGATTAACAAGGAAAACTTGAATGATTATTTCTATGTTGATTCTATGGCAACTTCAAGAGAAGAAATTGGAAATGGAATATATCCATATGCAAAAGCAGAATTAGATAAACACAATATTAATGGTTATGCATCTCATAGAGCAAAACAATTTACAATGAAAGACTATAATGAGTTTGATTACATAATTGTCATGGATGAGATGAACAAGTATAACTTGATGAGAATAATAAAAGAAGACAAAGACAACAAAGTTCATAAGCTATTGGACTTTACTCCAAATCCAAAGGAGATTGAAGATCCTTGGTATAGCGGAAACTTTGAGAAAGTATATAAGGAAATTGACAATGGCTGTAGATGTTTTTTAGAATATCTAAAAACCAAAATTAAGGATTGATATGATTAACAATAATATATTAGAAGCAATTGGTCATACGCCAATTATTAGATTAAACAAAATGGTAGATGAAGATTCTGCCCAAGTAATTGTGAAATTTGAGGGCCTAAATGTAGGTGGCTCAATAAAAACAAGAACTGCATACAACATGATTTGCGATGCAGAAGAAAAAGGCCTATTAAATAAAGATTCAATAATTGTTGAACCAACATCAGGCAATCAAGGTATTGGTCTTGCATTGGTAGGCGCCGTTAGAGGCTATAAGACAATAATTATAATGCCAGATAGTGTATCAGTTGAAAGAAGAAAAATAATTAAGCATTATGGCGCTGAAGTAATATTGATTCATGACGCTGGAGATATCGGTGCATGTATGGAAGAGTGTTTACAAACAGCACTAAAAATGGCAAAAGAAAACAATAAGGTATTTGTTCCTCAACAATTTGCAAATCCAGCAAATCCAATTGCACATAGACATCACACTGCGCTTGAAATACTAGAGCAAGTTGCAGGTCCTATTGATGGATTCTGCTCAGGTATTGGAACTGGTGGAACAATTACTGGTATTGGAGAAGTTCTAAAGGCTCAATATCCACAAATGACAATTTGGGCAGTTGAACCAGAAAATGCAGCAGTGTTATCTGGCGGTAGTATTGGAACTCATATCCAAATGGGTATTGGCGATGGCGTAATCCCTCCAATTTTAAATCAAAATATTTATGATGATATTTGTATCGTAACAGATGATGAAGCCTTAAATACTTCAAAAGAATTGGCAAAGAAGGAAGGAATCCTTTGTGGTATTTCATCTGGCACAAATGTATGTGCAGCAATAAAGCTTGCGAAAAAACTAGGTAAGGGAAAAACTGTAGTAACAGTATTGCCAGATACTGCAGAGAGATATTTCTCAACTCCATTGTTTGAAGGTGAATAATTGCTTTGTCCTAATTGCAAAGAAACACTCATAAAGAAAGATAATGTTTATATATGTAAGCATAACCATTCCTTTGATATAGCCAAAGAAGGTTATGCTAATTTATTGCTAAGTAATAAAAAGAATTCTCAATTCCCAGGAGACAATAAAGAGATGGTTTCTGCAAGAGTTCAATTCCTTCAAAAGGGATATTACGAACCACTTGCAAATCGCATTAAGGAAGTTGTTTCAAATATTAATTCCAAAAGGATTAGCCTTTTAGATGCAGGGTGTGGAGTAGGCTACTATTCAATACATATGAAGGAAATATTATCGCCATGTATTGATTTAATCGGTATAGATATATCTAAATTTGCCGTTCGCGCAGCAGCTAAGAAAGATAAAGAATCTCAATATTTTGTAGCTTCTATATTCGATTTGCCAATAGAAGATAAATCTCAAGATGTTATATTAAATATCTTTTCACCTAAGGCAAATGATGAATATAAAAGGGTTTTAAAAGATGATGGAATATTGATTCAAGTAATGCCAGGCAAGAAACATCTTTATGAATTAAAAGAACTTTTGTATAAAGAAAAGACATATGAAAATGAACCTCAAATAGAGTACGATGGATTTATAATAAAAGAGACAATACCTCTAACATATGAGATTGAGGTAAACAAAGATGATTTGATTCATCTATTCACAATGACTCCATATTTATATAAAACAAAGATTGAAGACATTGAGAATTTGCAAAGCGTAAATAATTTAAAAATAACAATAGATTTTATAATTGCTATTTGGAGAAAAGCATGATTAAAGAATTGGAAGATTTAAAGAAAATACTATGGGACAAAGGTGCAAGCCTAATTGGTTTTTCAGACATATCTAAAATAGAAGGTAACAAGGGATATATTGGCGCAATAACAATTGGATATAAATTGCTTGATGAATACTTTGATCAGATTAATGATGCAAAGGCTCCAACTTATGAATACTTCCATCATTATAGAGATGTTAATACTGCACTTGACCAAATGGCATTATTCACAGCTACATATTTAGATAGGCTAGGATATAAATCAATGACTATACCTGCATCTCAATCTTCAACAGAGGATCCATACAAAGGTGCATTCTCTCATAAGACAGCTGCAGTTTTAGCTGGCCTTGGTTGGATTGGAAAGAGTGGTATATTTATATCTGATGATTATGGTGGTAGAGTTAGAATGGCTACAGTATTAACTATGATGCCACTTAAAGCGGAAAAACCAATCTCTGAAAATAAGTGTGGAAATTGTATGTTATGTTTCAACGCGTGCCCAGCTGGAGCAATCCTTGGAAAGAATTATGTTATGGGCGATGCAAGAGAAACAATATTCGACGCTGAAAAGTGTTCAACATATATGAAAAAGAATTACCAAAATATTGGACGTGGTTCAGTATGCGGTCAATGTATTGCGGTATGTCCAAAATATAAGGGAACTAAATAGCGTATAATCCCATTCCTAAACAAGCAGATATAACAATTATTAAAATGGCAGGAACTTGCTTTTTGAAGCAATACTTAGATACTGCCATAACTGATGCTATAACAACAGCTATTATTAAAGCTCTCCAATCGAAACTAAATGCTCTTAGAGATAAATCCCCAAATACTAAATCAGCAAATAATAAAAGACCAACAGAAATGATAAGACCTATAACTACTTGCCTTACGCAAGCAAGTGCAGCACCTACATATTTGTTTTCAGAATAGCGTTTTAATAGAGAAACAATCAAAAGCATAATCAAAAACGCAGGGAGAATAACAGATATAGTTGCTATGATAGAGCCCAATATTCCACCTTGTGTTGAACCGATGAAAGTTGCCATATTAACAGCGATAGGGCCTGGGGTAGATTCACTTATGCCTATAATGTCTAGAAGTTGAGATTCACTCATCCAACCATTTTTTGTAACTTCTTCTTTAATAAGTGGAATCATTCCATATCCACCGCCAAAAGAGAATAAACCAATTTTTAGAAAAGATAGAAATAAACTAAGATAGATGTTCATCTTCATTTACCTCCTCTTTGTCATCTTTTTGTGTTTCATCAATCTTTGGCTGCTTTTTCTTTTGTTGATATTGTTGGATGCAATATGTAGTTAATCCAACCACA
>CAMNMY010000006.1 GCA_946545105.1 uncultured Clostridia bacterium | reverse complement strand
TCTATAGCTTTGTTCAGATTGAGATGCCAATTCTTGAATTGATCTATCAATCATTTTAATAGCTTTTAGCTTTTCAAATGGTGCCAAATTCATAACGACTTTAGTATTAGGAATATTGAAAATTCTATATCCCCATGCATTAAGAACTGAAATTGGCATATTCTTTACTGTAAATGTTATACATTGTTCTCCATCAACAAAAGCGCTTGCTGGTTTAAATTCTATATTGTGTGGAATTACCCAGTTCATAAACTCTTCTGGAGATAGTTGATTAACATCATCTTCATCAAAATTTGATGTGTAATTGTATTTTATGAATATTCCTAATTCTTTTGAATCAAGAATGTGAGATGACATTCCTATTGCTTTAAATGTAGCAATTGCATCTTCTAAAATTGAATCTATAACTTGTGTGTTTTCATCATATACAACAAGATAATAGAAAGGCTTCTTTACAGGATCATCAAAAGTTAATGTCTTATATGTTCTAATTCTATCGTCAATAACTTTTGCTCTTGAATCCAATTCTTGTTTAGACAACTCTTTTTCTTCAAATAATTTGTAAAGAGCATCTCTTTTTCTTTCTTCATCTTCAATATATGACTCAAAATTTAATTTTCTATCAATTTTTACGATAGATGCTTTTGATTTGTCAGATATTTCTCTAATAATCTTACCAAAGTTTTCATCAATCATTTGATTTTGTCTAAACTCAGAAAGCAAACTAAACTCTCTTGGGTCTATTTGAAGCACTCCGGCAAAATAGTTACTATATTCAATATAATTATTGTTTATGTTTTTAAAAGGCAAAAATGCCTCTACGTTTGTTTTAGCTTTTAAATCTTCTTGAGAATATTTCTTTATAGAAAATAGGTATTTTATAAAATGCGCAAAGAATATATAAAATCTTTGTCCCTCAAATGGGATAAATAATCCTACTGCTAGAATAAGAACAACTGCCATTAAAATAAATCTTGCAATGCCTAAATTTGAAATAAACAATAAAGCAATTATTGCAAGCGCAATTAATCCTATTATAGTATCGGCAATAGAGATATTCTTAAAAAATTGAACTTTTACTTTCGCTGTCTTTGGTATTACTCTCATATTATGCACCTATTCCTTATTTTTATCGTTATTGTTTTTTAGGCTATTTGCAATAGCATTATTAACTAATGGATTTTCCTTCTTTTCTAGAGCCTTTGCAGCTGATCCGTCATCAATTGCGCCGCCGCCTTTTCCTTCTTCTTTGTTTCCAGATATTGCAGAAACAATCTTATTTGCGACCTTATCACCAAGTTGTGAATTACTAGCAGCTCGCATCTGTTCTTTACGATCCATCATTTCGTAAGCCTGTGATCTTTGCACTTTGCTCATCTGACCATAATCCTTACCAGTCTTTAGTCCCAATCTACTTGCAAGTGCGGAACCAAAACCATGTTGCTTAGTGTCTCTTCCAAAATTATATGCAGATCTAGCAGCGCTAAATGGAGATTTTATTATTCCGCCGGCAATGCCCATAGCTCCTCTCATTTGAGCAGTAGCAATTGCGTTGTCTCTTAGCTCGTTAGAACCTGCTCCAGCAGAGATTAAGTTACCTACTAACGCCATCATACGTTGCATAGACACAGCACCGCCTACTATAAACGCTATCTTCATTAAATTGTTTAAGAACCCATTATTAAAGAACACCAGTCCATCGCTAGTTATTGCAGCAACGACCAATATGTAAATATTAAGAGCAATAATACAACCATATCCTGTTAAGAATTTTACAAAGAATTGGTCTCTCCATAATTTGAAGTGTTGTCCATCATCAAATACTGATGTAGATAATGAAATTGGAGAGAATATAAATAGAATAACAATTGCTATTGCCCTATCTACGAACATCAATAGAAGGTTTGCTAAGCTGATTAGAATACATGCACCACCTATCCAGCTAAAGAAATAATCATAATCTGTTAAATCTAGATACTTTCTAACACTACCTGTACTTGTATAATCAAAACTTGGGTCCAAATAGAAATCTTCTGGAACTCCACTTTTTCTTGCATCTTGTCCAAATGCACCCGCTAAGAATCTTCCCATACCATCAGCGCTTCCACCTGTTGTTGACATATACAATGCTTGCATAAGTATATTTGTGAAATAAACAAATATTGCAAGACATATTGGAATAAATATAAATGTCAACAAAGTCTTTCCAACCTTTACAGCTGCTTGAGCAGGAGTCATATTTGACTTCTCGCTTGTTATCGCTCTAATAATAGCAATTACGCCAAAAATACATGTCAAAATAACGCCAATCAAAGCAGCGCTCACAAATCCTAACGTAATATTTTTATTTTGTAATAAAAATGTTATAAAGTCTGTTTCTACTCCTTGGTATTTTATTGGTTCAATTCCGCAAAGCATATTTGCGCAAGACATCAAACCATCAATAATTCGATATATTGATTTAGATATACCATATAAAAACTTCCAAAACCAATCAAACATTTCGTTTCTCCTTAAAGCTTTCTAACTAGCAAGTTTATAAAAGTAATTGGACAACTTGGCATTGAGCTGACATTATGCCCAGAATTATTCTCTATTCTTATATACAATAGACCATTATCTCCCGTGTGCAAATTTCCATCATCATACCCTTCTTGTCTAAAATTACTTAATATAAAGCTATTCCATTCATCCTTTACAAGGCTCACTGTTGCGCCACTGATACTATCTGCAGGTACCGGATCATCATATACGATTTCAACTTCTTGTGGTTGACCATCGACAATGATTGTTTCTGTATCTGGAGAATGACGATATTTTATTTTCTTAGGCGCTGCGTCTTCATTTATGAAATAGAACGCGTTTATGTATACTTCGCAATCAATTTCTGATTTTATAAACAAAGCAACACTTTCTAATTTCATTGCTGTTTCAAATGGAAGAATTATATAAACATATTCCTTCAATTTGACCGCATCGTCTTCATCCTCCCAATCCATTTCGTTAACAGTTTCATCGTTTAGCAGAGAATCTTTTATATCATAACTAAGTTTCCCAGGTTCGTATTGTCCTACTGTTTCAACCTCAAAGAGCCCATCTACTGACCCAAATGAGTCGTAGTACTCTTCATAGTCGTTGTCCTCGCTAAACGTACCCAAATCAGTTGCGCATCCTGTTGAAAATACAATCAATGCAAGAATCAACACTATACTAAATAAAAATGATATTTTTTTAGTAAGTGTCATTGTTTTTTCACTCGATTAGATTACAGGATATTCGTAATTGATGTACCAGTTTGTAAAGATGCTTACAGCAATTTGCAATGCAATTAATAGCACAAAGATTAGCACGAATCCGACAATAGCATTCTTTAATCCTTTCTTTGCCTTTTCGTGTTCTTGTGGGTCATCAGCCTTTGCGTATTTAACACCAAGTGCAATGCACCATAGTGCGCCTAAGGCACCTACTACACCTAGCAATACTGGAACTAAAACTCCTAGTACGTCTAGTAATGGCTTAACAATTTGGTTAAGATCCTTTGTTGTTACAGCTAAAACTACATTAAACATAATTTTTTCTCCTTTTTTGTATTATTTCCAAGTTTCCTTGGTTATTGCCTTATGAGTCTGTCTTTAGTCCTGTATGATATACAAGACCGATTGCAACGCCTACAACAGCAGCTAAGCAAAGAATGATAATAAATATACTTGCTGCAGTATTTGCGATGCTCTTACGAGTAAAGTTATATTCAATCTTTGAACCTTGAATGTTAGTTACAACAATGCGATATTCACCACCTGTTGTAATTGATGGAGTATCTGAAGATAATGAAACTTCAAGTTTTTCAACTAATTTACCATCTTTGTATACTTCAACCACATCGCCAACTTTCAAGCCCTTTACTGTTACATTGTTTGCAGTAACACCACCATTTTCTACACCTTCTAATACGGCTTGTGGAGGTGTGTTATCTATTTCAACTGAGAATTGGAATGAAGTAGTAAACTCTTTTCCTAAAACGATTACAGCGTAATCTCCATTCTCTACCAACTCAATTGTGTCTCCTGTTATTTCTATTTGAGATCTCTTTCCTTGCTTATCTGTATACCAAACTTCGCTGATTTGATAATCATATGGAGCTGTGTATTCAAAATGAGATAATGAGTTGTTAATTACATAGAATTCAGAATAAGATTGATTACCTACTAAATCTTCAACTATTACTTCCCAATGTCCAGTTGTAGCAAATGTCTTTACATCTAAAGATTCAACTTTTTCGCCATTCTTAAAGATACTCTTTACACTTGAATCATCTGTTGCTGTAAATTGAACTGATGTGTTATTTACAACGCCGCCTTGAATAATTGGTTGATTTGTTGTTGAATCAATCATCGTATATGCATTTACACTCTTATGTGTAACTGTATAAACATTTATATTTCCTGCGATGTCTCTAATTGTGAAAATGTATACGCCATCCTTATAGAATATATCCCCTGAATTATAAACAACTGGCTCTCTATCGTTTACTTGAACTAAAGCCTTTAATCCTTCAGCAAATGTAATAACAACATTATCTTTTGTATATAGATTGCCATTAATCTCTTTTGTTACCATTTGACTTGTAGAAATTTCAACATCTGCTCTATACAAAATAGCTTTGAAGTTAATCTTGTTTCCATATTCGTCTATATAATCAATTAGATATTCAAATGAACCATTTCCGCTTGTAGCACTAAATTCTACAATCCATGGAGTATCCAAACTTACAGAATTTCCATTTACTTTAAAATCATAACGAACGCTCTTTGTCTCAAATTTCATAATATAATTTGAATAGAAATTGATTCTTACAGCATCGCTAATTTTGTATTCTTCATAGTTGTTTGGCTTTGCTACTGTCTTTCTAGATAATTCCAAAGATGGAATATTGTTATAGTGAATTGTCTTAACAGCTAAATCACCATTTAAATTTCTAAATCTAACCACATATACACCAGGGCCATCTACGCCAATTGCATCAATAAATGCCTCTGGATTATTGATTGGATTTTCAGAAATATTGTCATAAATAATAGTTGGATCATTGTTGTTGTAAATATAATCTACATATTCAATTCCCATTACTGGTTCAATAGTCAACAACTTATTTGTATATCCTTGATCACGCAATAATGCTTCTTCGTTATATCCACTAATCCAAGCCTCGTTATATACGAATTCTGGATTTGTTCCAATATTGAAATTGAAGTATTCAGCAATACCATTTGCCGCAACGACCTTAACATTATAAAGACCAAATTTATCTAATTCTAATACGATTGTGCCATCCTTTGATATACCGCTATACTCTTCACCATTTACTTCAAAATGAACATTTTGGCTATACACGATTAATTCAACCATTGCATTTGAATAGATATAACTTGGGTTTGTAGTAAAGTCTCTTGTTGTGCCATCTTGATATGTAACTCTTACTTGAGATACAAATGCATCTATTCTGCTTACAATATATAAATGTTGAGTGTTATATTTATTTTCAACTAAAATTGCATAGAAGCCATAATCATCCCCTACGAATTCTGTCTTAAATTCGCCATCTTCATAAATTGTTTCATAACTTTCAAAATATGGTAATTGTGCATATGAAACTTTAATTGATGTAATATCTTCACTTACACTTGTCTCATCAATTGTTAATTCCTTTGCAATATAGATATATGCTGAATCAGGTAAAATTTCTACCTCTGTACCTCCAGTCAACAATCTAACTTCTGGTGTTGCTTTAGATAAATCAGCCTTGTAATAACTTGGGAATACATTGTTTCCTACATAGAATGTTGCTTCAACTTGTATCAATGATTCAACGCATTCAATCTTGTAGCAAGCGTGTGATGCATCATTAAACATTGCATATATTACATAATTATCTGTTGTAATAACGCTATACCATCTATTCTTCTTGATATTTTCATCATTTAAAGATAAATAGAATCCTGTTGCTTGAACATATTCTCCTGACTTTTGCTCGACTAAAATATCACCTTCATCTTCAACTAGTTCAATTGTGCATATATATCTACCATATGTTAAAGTATTACCATCAAATTCAAATACATATGTACTCTTTTCTTGTCCATCATTTACCAAGAATGATGTTCTACCTGCATATTTAGTTTCAATAACAACATCGCTATTACCATATTCTAGTACACTGTCTTTCAATTCTTCAGAATCGATTGTTGCTTCAGAAATTGGATCCTTTGTGTTTACAAATGTAAATGTTCCTGTATTTCCTAAAGAGTCTATAGCTGTTACTACATATGTCCCATATCCGTTTAGGATTATTTGTCCTTCTGTATCAAGTGTTGCTGTTACTTGTTGACCATTTCTTGTTACCGAATAAGACTTAATATCTGAAGGATCGTTTAATTCAATAATAATATGATTACCATTAATAACATTTCCATTAAAGAATTCGATTGTTGATGTAGAGCCGATAGCATATGCTAATGTATCAACACTTAATACATCTCCTTCTTCATAATTTGTTAAATCCATATTATCTACAGAAGAAGTCTTTACTACATTTCCTTGTGCATCATATTCTACATAAACACCATATGATGTTCCGACAAATGACGCTTTAAAATCTGGGGCTTCTGTATCTACCTTGCATACATACAAATGATCGTTTTCTGGATAATCTGCAAACCAAGTTCTCATTCTCCAGCCTGTCAATGTAGTGATAGTAATAACTCCAGTTGATTCTGAATATGTATAATCTGTTGGCCCAATATCTAAAATCTCAAATTTAATTTCACTATCTCCATAGTTTGTATTAAACATCATACGAATTAAAGAAGATGTGTAAACATTTGAAATTCTAGAGCTTGTAGCGTCATCTCTTATAATCATATTTACTGGTTTTGAACTATCATATCTAGAATAGCTTCCAGATGCATTTAGGTAATACCATATAATTTCTGGTGATGCAAATTCGAACTCTTTTGTTGTTGTTACAGTGTTACCATAAATATCCGTAACTACAATTCTATAAATACCAGGATCTTTATACAATTTGCTTTCTGCAAATTCAGATGAAACTAACATTTCATTTAAATAAACTTCGTAAGAATAAATCTCACTTTCTTCTCTATTTAATACCTTAATATAAATACCAGTATTTGTAGTATTCTCTGTCGCTGTTACCTCAAGAAGTGAACTTGATAATAACAATGTATAAATTGTCATATTTCCTGAACGGTCACCAACTTGTAAATAATAGTTTGCGCTATCTAGTTCATAACCATTGCTTGGATTTATATCATCTTTATATAAAACTGTTTTTAATGCCTTTGATGGATAAGTGTAAATAGCAACATAACCATATGGATCAATCTCTGCATTTAGAGACTTAATTACTACATTAGATCCTGACAATTTAACAACTGTTCCATCAAGAATTGTTTCAACGCCATTTAGATCAATTGTTAATGTTGGTGTTGTCTTGTCGAAATAAATGTTATATTCACAAACACCTTGAGAACTATATTCTCTTAATTTGTAAATACCACTTGCCTTATCGCCAAACATATCTGATAATGTTCTTCCTTCGATAAGATTTAATTGTTCCCAAATTTCAGATTCAATGTATCTATAGTAAACAAATGTGTTTTCATCAATATCGAAAATTAAGTTTGTAGCAATTGAATATTGAACATTATCTATTGTTACCTTATTTTGATATAAAGATACATCGCCGCTATATGTTGGCTTTACTAAATAAGTAGAACCGGCCATAGAAGTCTCTGCTTCTTCAGGTGCCACATGAATTTGATTAGCAGCTAAATATGGAGCTCCAGTCTTCGTATTTAATTGATCTTCTTCTACTAAATTAATTTCTTTGCCTACTGATGTAATTCTATTAACTACCTTATTCAACGCATCAGTTAGGTTAGCAGAAAGACCATTAATATTAATTCCTTCGCTTGCAAGTCCATTTCCATAATAATAGAATGCCCAGCCAAATGATGTTGAAGCTGTAGTCCATGTAGATTTCTTATATCTAATCCATAATTGGCCTTCTTGTGCTACCATTGTTTCGTTTGCAGCTTTTACATAGATTGTTGAACCAGTACTGCTGTTCAATAAACTTGCCATGTTAGCTGTTAAAGAAACAAGATACATGTCTCTATATTCCATAAACTTAACATACTTTTTAGCTTCAGAAGTATTTGAGAATGTAGGAGCAGAAGAACCTCCATCATATTTTCCTGTTACATCATTATATGTAGAACCATATGCATAAGAATTTACGATAGTTCCATCTTCGTTTAAATAGTAATATCTTGCATCTTGGATTTGGAATACCTTATTTGATAGTACTAAGTTACTGTTTATCTTATCGTAATTTGTTGTTATATCATTCAATCCATCTGTTAAATAAAATCTTATTGCCTTTGAAACAATGTTGATTGTACTTTCAGAATCATTACCCGTAATTCTTGGAACTAATTCATAGAATCCTGCATTAGACAATGTGATTTCAACTGTATCTGTATCTGTAGAAGGAGCTTCATAAGAATCTTCTCCATTCACTAACACACTAAATGCTGTTCCTGGAGTTAAATCAGTTGAAGGATTTGCTAAATCTAATGTGATTTTAAATGTTTTATTGCCAGAAATATCATATGCATCATACATTGTTGTGATGCCACCGATTTTTGTTCCTGCTATAGTAGGATTTACTTCAAAATATGCTCTCTTATCGTATACAACGCGGACAATATTAGATGCAACCGAATTGCCTGCGCTGTCTGTTAAGTTAAAACTCATATCAAAATACATTCTTATTTCATCGCCCATTAGTTCTTGGATGAAATCATCAAATGCTATAGTTGGATCTGTTGTATCGATATTAGATTTGTACTTATATGTTATAGTTGAACCGCCATCAACAATCTCGACCCTATTACCTAAAGAGGCTACTTTTTGTCCATCCTTTACTATAACCAACTTTTCAGTATGTAGTTCATTATCGCTACCTTTCCATCTAGCCAACAACGCTACTTCATTTGTATCTGTACCTTCAACGTTTAAAGTAAATATTTTCCTTTGAAGTTCATTATCCGCATCTGTTGGCACAACAAAATTAACTGCTGGCGGATCACCATCTAATAGATATGGGCCGAATGCGGCAGTTTGCGTTAAGCCATATTTAGACACAGCTAGCGCATATAGATAATATGTACCACTTTCTACACCCTCAGTTTCATTCTTTGCTAAAGATACATTAAATGAACCAGAATCCTCTTCCTTTAGTTCATAAGATTTAGAATAAGCTGCAGGATCTTCAGAAACTGGTGCAGAATTAGATGTTTTCCAATCATAATAGATTGTTCCATCATACAATGGCACTTCGCCATTATTGTTAATTGATACCAATAAATTGTAGATGTTTCTTGCACTTGTTGATCTTTCTAGATCTACGCTTAAACGAGGTGAAATATTATTGATAGGACCATGTAAGAATTCAAAATTTCTATTTTGGTCTGTATTTTGCAACTTATTGTTTTGCACATTTTTGTATGCATCAAGGTTATATGCCATATCTCCAATATCATTTGTTGGGAATTGATATGTAATAGACGTAATATTCGTTTTTGGAGCAGCAATTTCATATACCAATGTATCGCTGTAATTACCTGCTACATATGTAGCTTGTTGTGCATTTGAGCTACTATTAAATTTAACATCTAAAGTACCTTTCTTTGATGTATATACTGGCTCGCTAAAGCGGATGTAGAATCTTAATTTACCATCTATCTTCAACATTGAATCATCAACATATTGGCCAACAACAGTTGGACATTTATCATCTATTAAAGCCATAAATGCCCATATATCTTTTGCTTCAATATCTACTTCTCTATTCTTGTTGTATACAGCAACACCAGCATCAAATACTCCATTATATGGATTTATTTTGTAGAACATTGAATTATATAATGTATTCTTACTTGCATACCACGCGTCGCTTCCTTGAATCCAATAGTATCTCTTGTAATCTGACTTAATCGTGTAATTAGTTACATCTGCATAATCAGAGTCTTCTTTATATGGATTCTTATCTTTAGTAACAAGATACATTACACGGCCATCTATTCTATCTGCATCATCTATAGCATGAGGCTCACAACTTAAATATAAATATAAACCTGGGGTACTTGAACTATCATCATACTTAGAAATAAATTCTTTGTTACCAGCATATATTTTAATATCGGTGCTTGAGTGGACTGATGAATTGTCGATAACTCTTATTAAGTATGAAGCATATAAGTCACCAAATCCATTTTTATAATAAGCATTATTCCAAAGCGCAGTTGTATCATTTTCAAATGATATTTTACCATTCTTCCATGACTTCCAAGTTTCCTTACCATCAAGGTTTTTAACACCCTTATGATAATAAGCTTGCAATGTCTTATAATCATTGATGTAAGCAACTTCGCCTCCGCCAATGCCACCATATGTTTCACCTGTCGTAGCAGAAACCTTATTTTCATATGTCAATGAACATACGCAAGATTTCTTTGCCTCATATATTATTGCGTTTTCTACCGCAACAATAACAACTTTAAAGCATCTTCCAAATACTGCAGTATTTTGTGGAGAATTACTGTAAAGTCTTAATTTTTCTCTATTTGCTGCTGTATTTAAACTCTTGAATGCTAATTTATATACAACCTTACCGTCATTTCCAATTTTTAAAGAGATTGTGTTTGTGACATTCTCATAATCAATACCTGGAATTGCAGAAATACTCTCTGTTCGATATGTTGCATTAACTGTTGCGCCAGGTACGCCTTCAGCTGTTATGTCTACATATATTAACCCGTTTGCACTCGCCTCTACGCTTTGTTGTTCAAAAAATACCAAATTATCGCTGCTGTCAGCATATGTGCCTTCGTCTTTATTTTCTATCGCGAAAATACATGGAATCATAATCAATACTAGAAGTATTAATGATATAAATTGAATAAATCTAAAGTTATATTTATTTCTTTCCATTATTTACCTCCGTTGGTATTGATATTTCCCCTGTTGCAATCTTTGTGCAGAACTCAACAAATGATAATGAAGGATCTTTCTTTTGCGCTTCCTTGAACAACTTAAGAATTTCTTCTTGAGAAATATCTTCTTGCTTTGTCTCTGGCTCTGTATCTTGTTGAGTCAAAGCATCACCTGCTTTTGACTTTTGAACGGCAGTCTTCTTTTGGCCAGACAAACGGCTATTTCTCTTTGTTATGTCATAATAAACAGCATTTTCATCAAAGCCTCTTTCTTGTACTCCAGATAAATCCATAGCGCCTGTTTGATATAGCGGTACTTTAAATGATGGAGTGAAATAAGTTTTTAATGGATAGTTACCAAATGTAACTATAATGCTATGTCCTATATCACCTGGGTGATTTAGTCTTTGTAATTCTGATGGATAAATCAAAGGTCTTACTTGCAATGATGTTGAATAATTTGTCTCACTTGAAGCAGTTCCTGAAGTTGATGTTGTAGCAACCGTAATATTACCGCATAGTTCACTATATTCTTTACAAGTTCCCATATCGTTTGAACCGATAAACATCTTAATTCCGCAGTTTCCTTTAATAATATCCGCAATTGTTTCGCCATATACGTTGTTTAATTGTGCATATGATTGAACAATCATCGTAAACCAAATCTTTCTTGAACGTCCAACTGTAATAAATTTGTCGAACTTTTCAATCTTTGGCATATTACCAAATTCATCCATAATGAAATATACATTTCTTGGCAATGCCAAATCTTCTCTTGCTGAAGCAATCTTAATTAATGTCTTATAGATATTCAAAATAAATACCGCTGCAAGATTATGTCTTGTATCTTTTTCATCTGGAATCTTTAAGAACAACGCTGTCTTTGCGTTAGCTAAAGAAGCAGAATTGAAATCTGATTCACTCGTAAGCGCGCATATACCCGCGTCATTAAACAATACTAATTTATCGTACACGATAGACATGTATGATGCACGTGTAGTAGGTGCAGCATCACAAACTTGCTTAGATAACGAATACGCCTTAGATAATGGGCTTCTTCCTGCAAAATATC
Source organism: uncultured Clostridia bacterium (assembly GCA_946545105.1). Next base: position 578 of record CAMNMY010000006.1, on the reverse strand, counting down.
TTCTTAATTCAATATAGTCGTCATTTGAATTTTGCAATATCTTAGCCATATTGAAGAAGTTATATTTTTCTTTAGTCATTTCGTTTTGTGGATCTTCGGCATCTTCCAACATTGCAAGCAATGTTGCTAAAATGATCGATCTTGCACCCTTTTCCCATAATGGATCTTTATCGTTTTCAATTGGAACAAGGATTGAAACCAAATCATTCAAATCTTCGTAAATCTCATCATATATTTTCTTTTTGTAAAGCTTAACCGCCGTGATTAATTTGTCATATTCAACATAAGCTTTACCCTCAAATTCATACCACTCTTTTGCCATTATATAGTTTTCATCTGGGTCTAACACCAATCCAGATTTTGTAGCATCATCTTTTCTCTTATACGCTTTTTTATGCGCATTAATATAATCTTCATATGAATTCCAAATTGTTTCAAGTGGATTCCAACGATAAGAAGAATATGTGTCTCTTAAGTCAATTACCTTAACATCATATCCTCTCGCCTCTAGGTATTTAGAGTGCAAAGAGAACAATTCGCCCTTAGGGTCAGTAATAACCATTGAGCTACCTGCTTTT
>CAMNMY010000005.1 GCA_946545105.1 uncultured Clostridia bacterium | reverse complement strand
AACTGTCTTTTTATTTGATGCATCTAATTCAACTACTAATTTATAGTATCCCTCATCTTCATTGTATTCAACTGTTGCACTCTTTATAGTATCTATATCCCAAGTAAAATTGTAATATTTATATGATGCGCCAGATTCTGCAAATTCTTGAGGCATTTCGATTTCTTGATCGTAATATAAGTCATCCCATGAAGCGCTAAATAGTAATTGACCATTAGATTGCTTTTTATAATTTAATTCTTTTGCTTTTTGTTCACGACCAATATTCAATGCAATATTATAATATCTACGATATCCATAATTTGTATATTCTGGAGATGCAGCCTTTGCTATGCTTCCTGAAGCATCAGTTGGCACATAGAAATAATCTGCATTAAATAATTCATTTCCGTTCTTAATTGTGTATCTAATACCACCAGTATCAACACCCAACACTTTTGTGTTAGTTTTAACAGCATATGCTACAGCATTATCGTGTTGTAAATTGTAATTTGCTTTGTTATAAAGCTTAAGAGCGCAAGCTATCATTGCATCCTTATCTTCACTACTTGGGATGACAATGTCTGTCAATTTAGCCCCATTAGGACGATATGATGCATCCATCTTTGTTTCATCAAAATCTGTTGGTTCGAAAACTGGTTGTTTTTTATATCTATATCCTACATAGAATGCAGAACATGCTACATAAAAAATAACTAAAATAGCAAATGCTATCCATGCTTGATTTCTATGTTTTTTACTCGTGCGAATAAAATCTTGGGATGCCTCCCTCTCTTTTAGTTTAGCGTCTCTTACTTTTACCATAACGTAATAATTATACTACAAATTCAATAACTTTTCAGCATTGTCGACATCATCAACACGCAATATAATCATTGCCTTTCCTTTTGATGATGTATAAGCATATGAATATTCTATATTGATATTTGCTTTAGCAATAATCTCCAAAAGCTCTGAGAACTTTCCTGGTTGATCTGGAATCTCAATTGCTAAAACTTGAGTTATCTTTGTAGCGTATCCTTCCTTTTGTAACATATCATTAACAAGCCCAGGATCATCAACAATAATTCTAACGATACCAAATGTTTCTGTATCAGCTACAGATAAAGCACGCATGTTAACGTTTCTTGATGCTATGAACTTTGTAATTTCAAGTAGCATACCTGGCTTGTTTTCCATAAAAATAGAAATTTGTTGTAACTTCATATTAATCCCCCTTGTTATTAGTCTATTAATTTTCTCTTATCATTTACTCTAACTGCCTTGCCTTCACTTCTTGCGATTGTCTTTGGTGCAACTAAGTGAGTCTTTGGATTAATTCCTAGCATTGTCTTTAGAGCATTTGCCAATTCTTTTTCTTTTATTGATACATCTTTAATTGTATCTGAGAATTGCTCAGATGTTAATTCTACATAAATATCTAATGTATCTGTATTATTAACTCTGTCTACTTCAATTAAATAGTTTGGTGTATATCCTTGTTCTAGAAGAACTGTTTCAATTTGTGATGGGAATACATTTACACCACGGATGATTAACATATCATCACTTCTTCCCATTGGCTTAGCCATTCTAACGAAGGTTCTTCCGCACTTACACTTTTCTTTATTCAAAACACAAATATCTCTTGTTCTATATCTGATTAGTGGGAATGCTTCCTTATCTAAACTTGTCAAAACAAGTTCACCCTTTTCTCCATCTCCTAAAACTTCTCCTGTTTCTGGATTGATAATTTCAGCATAGAAGTGATCTTCGTTAATATGCATACCAGCTTGTTCTTGACATTCATAAGAAACACCTGGACCAGACAATTCTGTTAAGCCGAAGATGTCATATGCTTTTAATCCTAATGATTCTTGAATATCTTTTCTCATGCTTTCTGTCCATGGTTCAGCGCCAAAGATACCAGCCTTTAGGTTAATATCCTTCTTTGTAAGGCCATATTCTTTTAAAGCTTCTCCAAGATATGCAGCATAAGATGGCGTACAACATAAAATTGTTGATTTTAAATCATGCATAAATTGAATTTGTCTTTCTGTATTTCCAGAAGACATTGGAAGACACATACAACCAACTTTTCTAGCACCATCGTGTAAGCCAAAACCACCAGTAAATAATCCATATCCGTAAGCAACTTGAACGACATCCTCTTTTGAACCACCTGCAGCAACAATAGCTCTTGCAGTACAATCAGACCATAAATCCAAATCTTTTTCTGTGTAATATGCAATAACTCTTCTTCCTGTAGTACCTGATGTAGAATGGATTCTTACAACATCCTTCTTATCTACAGCCAATAAACCATCTGGATATTGATCTCTTAAATCATATTTAGATAGAAATGGTAATTTATAAACATCTTTGATTCCATGGATATCTTCAGGCTTTACACCTTTTTGTTCCATTAAGTTGCGATAATAAGGAATATTATCATATGCGTGTTTTACTTGCTTTACGATTTTTTCATCTTGAAGTGCACGAATCTCGTCTCTAGACATGCATTCAAATTCTTGTTGGTAATAACTCATGTTTAGTCCTCCACTAATAAATGTAGTTTAGCATTTTATATCGCGCGCTGTCAATGCGTGTGCTACGCGCATTTATATTGTTAAATAGAAGCGTTTGTGGTAAGATTTATACAAGTACATTTTTAAAAGGTGAATTATGGCTATAGACAAAAAAGTTTTAAACAAAGGACTAAAAGAAATTGGACATGTTAACAACATTATTTCAATTAGATGTAAATGCCACACTAAGATCGGAAATCTAAAAGCTACTTGCTTAAAATCAGATGAACCAATTAAATTCCAAGATTTAGATTATTCAAAGTTTGTGCCTATTTTGAAATATCAAAAATGGGCAAAAAAGTTTGGTTGTGCTTGGTTCCACTTCACTGGTAAGGTTGCCGATAAAGCAAAAGGTAAGCACGTTGTTTGTAGATTAAAGCTACAAGGTGAAGGCTTAGTATTTAGAAAAGATGGCTACATCATTCAAGGTGTTACTCAAGTTCTATCTAAAGGTGATGTTTTCCACTCACTAATCGGTAAGCAAGTTATTGATATTTCAAGAAACGCTGAAGGTGGCGAAGAAATCGATTTCTTGGTTGATGGTGGATTCAATGGCAAATTGCGTTTTGAAAATCTTGTTGCAAGATTAAGACGTTTTGATATCTGTATTGAACATGATGATATTATCCAATACTACTATGACTATATCGATTTGTTCTTCTTAATGATGAAATTAGATGAAACAAAAGAAAGATATAAAGAGATTTCAAAAGTATTAAAAGAAAGTTTCAAAGTCTTCAAGAAAGAAGGCGCTGAAGCTGCAAGAAAAGTAATTGCCCCATATCAATATAGAGAAGGCGACTATCCAAATACAAAACTATATTGTATAGGACATGCTCACATCGATCTTGCTTGGTTATGGCCAATTAGAGAAACAAAGAGAAAGATTGCAAGAACATTTGCAAACCAATTAAGAAATATGGATATCTATCCTGAATTTATCTTTGCTGAATCTCAACCTCAAATGTTCAAATGGTTAAAAGAAGAATATCCAGAACTATATGAAAGAGTAAAAGCAAAAGTTAAAGAAGGAAGAATTGAACTTCAAGGTGGAAACTGGGTTGAAGGAGATTGTAACTTAACTTCTGGCGAAAGCTGGGTAAGACAAGCTCTATATGGACAAAAGTTCTGGAAAGACGAATTCAATTTCAGATCTAATATGTGCTGGCTTCCAGACGTATTTGGATTCCCTGCTTCTCTACCTCAAGTATTCAAGAAATGTGGCATGGATTATTTCATGACAATCAAATTGATTTCAAACACAGTAAATCAATTCCCATATAAATCTTTCAACTGGGTTGGTATTGATGGCACAAGCCTACTTGCTCATATGGAACCTCAAGGTGACTATAACTCTGGAGCTTCTGCTTTTGCTATTTATAAATCTGACCAAAGAAATACCGAAAGAGACATCTTAGATAAAGCATTACAAATCTATGGTGATGGAGACGGCGGTGGCGGCCCTGGCGAAGGACACATTGAATTTGTAAGACGTCATAAAGTCTGTGAACCACACAAGGCTGTTGACTTCTTTAACGACGTAAATCCTGTTAGAGATATACTTCCTACTCACCATGGCGAACTATATTATGAACGTCACCAAGGATGCTATACATCTCAAGCAAATAGCAAGAAATGGAATAGACGTATTGAGGAATTGCTTCATAAGGTAGAATGGTTAGGCGCTGCAGCATTCTTAAAAGGCATTAAATATGACAGAGCTAAAGTTGAAGAAATCTGGAAAGAAGTTTTATTATATCAATTCCACGATGTACTTCCTGGTTCTTCTATTAAGCGTGTATATGATGAATCAATTGCTAGATATAAAGTTATGTATGGTGAACTACAAGATATTGAAAGCGAACTAATCTCTAAACTTGCTGCTGAACCATCATTAATGGCAATTAACCCAACATCTTTTGATAGACATGAATATGTAAAGAACAATGACAATTGGTATGAAGTTGATGCTAAGGCTTATTCAGCAAACACATTAATGCCTGTTATCCGTCCATTTGCAGATTTGAAGTTCACTGATGATGTAATCGAAAACGATAAGGTAAAAGTTACATTTGCTAAAGATGGTTCTATATCTTCTCTATTTGATAAAGCAAATCAAAAAGAATTGGTTAAAGACTACTTCAATAAGCTAACAGTGTATTCAGATCCATTCATGTACTACAATGCTTGGGATATCAATATGAATTATATGAACATGGATAAATGGGAATTCAAAATTGAATCTTCTAAATCATACATTGATGGACCATGTGTTATCCGTGAATCTACATACAAATATAACAAGTCAAAGATTGTTCAAAAAGTTATCTTAACAATAAATGATGCACTTGTTAAATTCGATACAACAGTAGATTGGCATGAAGATATGAAGCTTTTAAGAGCAGACTTTGTTCCAACTGTATTTGCAGATGAAGTTAAATGCAATATCCCATGGGGTACATTTGATAGATCAACACACGAAGACAATTCAGTTGAAAAAGCTCAATTTGAAGTATGCGCTCAAAAGTTTGTTAACCTTGACGATAAGGATTATGGACTTGCTCTTCTAAACAACTGTAAGTATGGTTATAGAGCTAAGAATGGTTTCTTATCACTTGCACTTCTTCGTGCTCCTAAGTTCCCTGACCCTACTTGCGATAGAGGAACACATAGATTTACATATGCTATCTATCCTCACAAGGAAGCATATGAACAAAGCGATGTCCTTGCTCGTGGTTATGCCCTAAATGAAGAGTTAGAAGTTATCGATACTAAACCAGATATTGAACCAATCATTATTCCAAACAAAGATAACATCATTGTTGAAACAATAAAGGTTAGCGAAGATGAATCTGGTTTAATCGTAAGAGCTTATGAATCTATGGGTAAAGAAACAACTGTTAATATGAAGACCTCTCAAGAATTCAAAGCATTTGAAACAAATATGCTAGAAGAAGGAGATAAAGCAATTAAGTTAGATAAGTTGAAATTTACTCCATACGAAATTAAGACAATCTTGCTAAAGAAGTAAGTCATAATTACTTTATAAAACAAAAATAAAGGGAGCTCGAATTGATCGGCTCCCTTATTTAATCGAATCAAGTATTACTTGTTTTCTTCCGCCTTTGGTTCTTCATCCTTTGGCTCTTCTGTCTTAGCCTCCTCAATCTTTGGCTGTGGCTTCTTTGTAACTTTCTTTTGCTTACCTTCCTCTACCTTTTTAGACGCCTTATGGAATAGAGGTAGACCCTTTTTCCATCTAACAAGAATGATAATACCAAATGCAATACCACCAAAGATTAGTAGATATGGGAATACATAAATAATACCTAAGAATAAGTATTTGAAGAATGTACCAACAGATCCCCAAGAATCCTTAATTGCATCTTTTGTTTGGTTAGCAAATGTTGGATCTTCTTTATAGTAATTTTGATTGAAATAAATTGTTACTGTTGAATATTCGATTTGAGCATCATATCTAGTCTTTCTATTATTTAAATCTGCAAGATCATTTTCAATATCATTCAATTTATCTTCTAAAGCTAATACTTCCTCTAAAGTAGTTGCCATTGGAATTAGGTCCTCAACTTTCGCCTTTAGTGCTTCATTTTTCGCAATTTCACTTTCAATATCTGCATAAGTTAAAGATATATCTTCTGCCTTTACAGAATAATCTCCAATTTTTCCAAGTGCAGATAAGCCATCTAAGAATTCTTGTAATCTTGTGCTTTTAATTCTAAAGATAATATTTCCAGTTGTTCTATCAATTGTCTCTGAATCGATCCACTCATCTTCTTTTAGCATACTTTTTACTTGAGCAATTGTTTGTGCAGTATCATCTGTATAGATAGAAGCATATGCTCTATAAATTATTTTATGCCCTGCTGGTGCTATGCCTAAATTGCTTAATGATGCACTACTATTTGAAGCACCACCTTTTGCCTCATCACTTGCAGCGCTTGGGACATCGTCCGTATTCATTGCAGATTTGCATGCCATCATTGAAAATGAACAAACTAAAACGATTGCAACAATAATAATTAGTAATAAATTAGTTCTCTTTTTCATAATAACCCTCCATTTATAAATTATATCTCATTTCATAAACTAAACTAAAAAAATACACGCCCTTAAGTAAAGAGCGTGTAAACAAAACTCATTTTTGATTTTTATTAGTTATAGAATGCGTAATAGATTGCTTTGATTGCTTCTTCATAATCTTCTTCAGCAACGCCAACGATAATGTTCATTTCTGAAGAACCTTGATCTAGCATTCTAATATTAATATTTACCTTTGCAAGTCCTGAGCATAGTTTTGCTGAAGTACCTGGGTTGAAGCACATACCATGTCCTACGGTAGCGATTAGTGCGATACCAGTCTTTAGCTCTAAGTGATCTGGCTTTAATTCAGATCTTAACTTTTCCATTACCACTTCTTCTTTTCCAGCTAGTTCTGAATCAGCTACAACAACGCTCATTGTATCAATACCACTTGGGATATGTTCGATTGAAATATTGTAATATTCGAATACAGATAGCACTTTTCTTGCAAAACCTACTTCCATATTCATCATTGACTTAGATATAAATACAATGCTGTATCCTTTCTTTCCAGCGATACCAGTAACAACTCTTCCCTTTGTATCTTCTGGTGTAACCTTTGGAACAATCATAGTTCCTGGGTTTGATGGATCAAATGTATTTTTGATATTAATAGCAATACCTTCTTTTCTAACTGGGAAGATTGATTCTGGGTGAAGAACATTAGCTCCCATGTAAGATAACTCACGTAATTCTAAATAAGATAGAACTGGGATTTGCTTTGGATTTGGAACGATTCTAGGGTCTGTTACCATAAAGCCATTAACGTCTGTCCAGTTTTCATATAAAGAAGCTTTAACTGCTCTTGCCACAACGGCACCAGAAACATCTGAACCACCTCTTGAGAATGTGTGGATAGTTCCAAATTTGTCTGCGCCATAGAATCCTGGGATAACAGCTTTCTTTACATTCTTTAAAGCTGCTTTAACTTTAGCATTTGTTTCTTCTGGTAAGAATTCACCATCTTGAGAAAATACCATCAAGTCTTTAGCATCTATAAATTTGAATCCTAATCTTTGTGCCATAACTACTGCACTTAGATATTCACCACGTGAAGCACAGAATTCTGCAGAATGATTAGCAATCATTTCGTCTTCTACTTGATCCAAATATGGAACGATATCAAAATCTAATCCTAAATCATTAACGATTCCGATGAATCTTTCTCTAATCTTATTAAAATTACCTGCGCATTCTCCTTTGATTTCTAAATCATAGAAACAAGAATATAACATATCTGTAACCTTGATATCTTCTTTAAATCTCTTACCTGGAGCAGAAACAATAACATATGCTCTTTCTTTATCTTGATTAATAATATCGGCAACTTGGTTAATGCTTTCAGCACTTGCCATTGATGTTCCACCGAACTTAACAACTTTAACAGCCATCTTTAATCTCCTTGAATTTACGCACATATTATAAAATATAATAATTAAAAATAACAACTAAATTGACGCCATAAAAAATTGGCCAGAGCGAAGCCCCGGCCAAAACTCATCATTTATAAAACCTATTTAACGATTCTAGACTCTAAATAGTAACGTTTAGATTCAGCATGTCCCATAGAGAATGACTTTCTTGGAAGAACGCCATGCTTTGTTACATAACTAAATAATGTATTCTTTTCAATCTTTGGCATAAATAAAGCAAAGCCATCTTTATGTTGTGCAACTTCTAGTAAGTACTCATCACCATGGATATAGTCGATGTACATTTCAGGATGCTTTGTCATATATTTATCAATTGCTTTTTGAATATCTGCAATAGCAACTGTTGGATCGCTGTTTACAAACAATGTTCTTTCAACGCCCTTGTATACCAATCTGATTTCACCTTCACCATCGATTTCGTGTCTTAAGAAGTCAACGAATGTTTCATCCACACCACCGATAAATCTATGAATTGGTTCAAATACGATAGCTTCATCGTGAATGTTTTGTAATTCGCAAAGCGCATATCTTGCTGGGTGAGTCTTTTTCTCTTCTTCGCTTAGATTCTTCTTTACTAATTCCCAACATTCTTTTGCTGTTGCAAGCGAATGGTTACCATCACCAACAACAAATAACAATTCTTCTTCTGTATTATATTTCTCTAATAACAATTCTTTGTCTAATAAGCCATTAATTTGTTTTTCTAATGCTTTATTATTCTTTACTAAATAACCAGCAATATGGCCGCCATTCATATTTAGTTCAAAGTCATAAAGCTTTGTCATAGATTTTTTCTTTTCGGCTAATCCAGATAAAATCTTATCTTCTCTATCATCCATAAAGATACAAATATGAGGAATCTCAATCTTCGCATCTTTTCTAATTTCGATTCTAATTGGTAGTCTTTCTTTTACAGTTCTTTCTGTTGCTCTAATTGGCAATTTAGCATCTGGAGCATAATCATATGCTTCAAGATCAACTGCTATCATGATTCCCTTTCTTATAACGCCTGGAGCTAATTCTCTTTCAACATAGATAAAACTCTCATAAGTATCAAAGATGTTTTCATTTAGATACTTTTCCATTGTGTCGTTAATCTTCTTAACTTCTTTTTCTTTATCTACTGTCTCTAGATATACTTCTGGCAATACTAAATTTAAAGTACTCTTTTCTTTGCCAACAAATTTCTTTAACTCTTCCCAGTATTCTGGTTGAGATGTAAATTGGTCGCACGCAATAGTAGACCATTTAGAATAGTCAAATTCTTTTTTTGGTAATAAAATTTTGGGTATTTTGAAATAACTCATATGAACTTTCTTTCTCTCTTTTTCTCTGCAGTTTTTGGTTTAGCAGATACATTATATGCTAACTTGATTTCGTCAAGCAAACGTTCTGGGGTCATGTATCTAACAATTTTTCCTGCTTGAGCAATAGAGATAACACCAGTCTCTTCTGAAACAACAATTGCTACTACATCACTTTCTTCTGTGATACCAATTGCTGCACGGTGTCTAGTTCCTAAATCCTTTGCAATATCTACTTCTTTTGATAGAGGCAAGAAACATCCTGCTGCTAATATTTTATTTCCTTTTACTACTACTGCACCATCGTGAAGTGGGCCCTTTGTGCTAAAGATTGATTCTAGGATACCACTTGAAATATCTGCGTTTAATTCTGTACCTGTATCTAGAATTCTATCTGGAACAGTAGTCTTTGTAATGATGATTAAAGCACCAATATCGTTCTTTGCCATATTTTGACAAGCTGTAACCATTTCGTGTGCTGAGTTAACAAGAACTTCATCTGTTGCGTTGATATCATAAACTTTATCTGAACCTCTAGCTAGTTTAGCAAACAAAACTTTGAAGTCATTTTGATAAACAACGATTACTGCCATCATTATAAAGATGGTTGTATATTTCAAGATTTGAAGAGTGATATATAATCCAGATCCTTCTAAACAACTATACAAAACATATACTGCAATATAAATTAAAATGTAGATTGAGAATATTACAGCTAGCTTTATACTATGATGACGATTAAAGAATACAAATATTGCTACTGCTAGCAATAAAAATACTACTAGGTCGACAATCCATAACCATGTTATTTTACTAAAGAAATCTGTAACTGGACTTGCTAATAAAAACATATCTAACTCCTCGCGCTTATATAACAAAAATATTATAGCACAAAATTATTGGAATACATCATCATCTGAGATGGTTGTATTGTTATCATCATTGTTGTCATGATGATCATTTTTCTTCTTCTCTTCTTCTTCAATTATCTTCTTTAATACTGCAGCAAAATCGTCTCCGTTTGCTCCATCTGTTGGAATATTAACTTTTATAATTGGAGTATCAGCTTTAATTTTTCTATATTCTTCTCTCTTTTTCGTGATAAGGTTCTTTGCATATAAAACAGATAAAACTATTCCTGCAAGTAACAATATCTTAACTGCTATATTGAAAATATAAAAAGCTGCTTCTGATTGAATAAACGAATTAACCTCATCTGCGTTTTGAAGGACGTCTTTTAACCCGTCTTGATTTACGTAAACAATGTCCACTAAAGAAACTACAACAGCATTTAGTTGAGCCTTTATTGTTTCTTCTCCGCTTCTTTCAATCATAACCTTTAGAGTGTCATATTCAGATTGACAGATATTATCTTTTCCTTTCTTTTCTACATAGATTGGAATTGAATAATCTGACCAATTTATTGACATATAGTTTATTGATGGAATCTTATTATTCATAAAAATAATATTATTCCCAAACATCCCAATGTGTGAATATCTATATAACTGTCCTTCGGAAATTGTCGCTTCAAATGGATTCTTATACAAAGGCACTTTCTTAAATGAATCAATTTCATTTGCTTTTAACACTTGAGAAATAAATTGCTCATAATTAACATCCTTATCTCTTGCATAGATATATTGGTTATCTCCGCCTACAACATAACCAAGATTAATAAACAATTTAATATTTTGTTTATCTTCCGCTGTTAATTTGTCTACATAATATTGAGCTCCACTCCAGTTTTTAGAACCACCAGAGAATAGCACCAATTCCAAATTGTATTTCAATTCTTTATCTTTTAGATAATCTGCAATTACATTAAATGTGGCAATTGCTGCACCTGATTGATATGCTCCATCTGGATGTGCATCATAACTATCATATAAATTGTCCCAACAAGCACCAATTACAATCTTATCCTTCGTTGTATCGTTTGCCTTTAGTGCAATTATGTTTTTTGTGGTTTTAGAATTATCCTCTGTATATGTTTGTTCTGAAACTTCATATCCATATGCAGATAATGATGCAGTTTCGTCCGCAACAAAATCTAAAGCCTCATCCGAACCTATTGAACGATTTTTATATGTGTTAGAAATATACTCTAATTGATTAAATGCAGTTTGAGAAAAATCTAATTGTACATCATTCTTTTTTACATCATAAGTTTTTGATGAGCATCCCATAAAGCTCATGCAGATAATTACTAATGCTATTGTTAATATTAAAAACTTTGCTTTTTTCATACTAACACCACCAATACTGCAAATGAGAATTGTAAACTCCAATAGATGATTGGAGAGAACAATGCATCAAGATTTTTATTTAATCTTCTATGAATAATGAACATCGTTGCAACTGCGCCAACTTCTTTCAATATTGTCAATAACACATTCTCATATAATGGGAATAATAAGAATATAAATTGAATAATCGCTACATAGATTGAAAGTCCTATCATACAAGGATCAACAATTCCTCTCAATGAAGGGGTTGAAATAATTTGATTAAATTGACCCATCCTTGAATTTAAAGAGCCTCGCATTAAATTAATATAGACATTGTATAGACCATAGTAAATTAAAGCCAAGATGATTGGAAACACAAATTGCATTGAAGTATACAACCCACTCAAATCTACGCCATAATTCATTGTTGCCATCAAATTAAATGTTGAGATTGATGAAACTATAGAAGATAGAAGCATTGCAACAAACAATGCTATCTTTAATATTATTTGTTTTATTTCAATTTTAGCGTTTTGCATTTTTACCACTTTGCATTGATATCAAATAGCTCATAGCTAATGATAATGCCATATCTTCTGTTATCTTAAATGTTTTCATATCGTATTCTAAAGATCCTAAATACTTAATAGCTTCTTTTAACTTTGGCACATATTTAATATCTTTATTTTTATTCTGCTGAATAAGTTTTCTGTTCATGAATAATGCACCGCTCGATATCTTCAATGTTGTTGCTATAACATCATCAGGTGCTTGTGAGATGGCAATTTGGAATATTCTTCTATATGTCGTGTACAAAATAGATAATAATCCACTTGGCTTTTCGCCACGTGTTAATAACTTATTTAAAATATCTATTGCCTTCCCGTTTTCGCCTTTAGATAGTTCGTTTGTTAATTCATATACTTGCATATCCAAATTTGCTGGAACAAGCAAATCTAACATTTCACGTGTTATTTCTTTTGTATCATACGCAAAAAGCATAAGCTTTTCTAACTCACCAACAACTCTACCAAAATCATTGCTACATAATTTGATTAGATCCTTTTCTAATTGTGAATCCATCTTGTAGCCCATCTTTGCACGCCTTTTATCTACGAAGATATATAAATCCATATCATTGCATTTATTGCAATTAATCTCTTCACATAACCCAACCAAAGCATCCTCAGCTTTTTCTGCACCTTCAAATAGAATAAATGCATCTTCTGATGGATTATCAAAATATTCGCTTAATCTCTTTACTTCATCTTTTGTTAGATCTCTTGAGAAAGGTTGAACATCTATCATTTTCATAGAATTAGCGCCGAACATAGAATATGTATCAGCTGCAGCAATTACAGAACCAATATCTGTTTTATTTGCTCCTTCTAAATCCATCGGGATATATGAGAACATTCTTTCCTCTTTAGGAATAGTTGCTAAAAGAGATTCTTTTGCGAATCTCTTTAAATACTCATCATCACCCATGATAATATATCCAGGCTTAAGACCTTTTTTTATTTCTTTCTCAATATCTAGCGCTCTCATACATGATCTACAAACATCTTGTTATATACTTTGATATTATCCTCAATTGTTTTCATTGCAACTTCTACACCGCTCATTTCTAACACATTCATTCTCTTACCTTCAAGTTGCTTATATACACCAAAGAAGTGTCTCATTTCATCAATGATATGC
>CAMNMY010000004.1 GCA_946545105.1 uncultured Clostridia bacterium | reverse complement strand
TATTCTATACTTTTGATAGAGCTACATTATGCGATTCTACATATGATTCATTTAGAAAATTGAGCCATGATGGAGGATACGATACAATTTCTACTAACAACACTTCTGTAGGAGTACAACCAGTTGTTAGCTGTACATCAGTCCCAAATGCGAACTATTTCACACTTAAAATGCAACAAACAGATGGCTCATATATAACAACAACAGGTGAATACGAAAGACCAGAATATACTGGTGAATCAACAATAATTACTCCAAGTACATTGGATGGAAGAGAGTATTATACAAATGGTGTTGTATCATCTTATGGTGTAGTAACAAATACACAAACTAAAGTATTTAATTTAGCGTGGGATAATCAAACAGATAGTGCTAATTTAATGGCTAAAGTAGATGTTACGGAGTTTAATGATTATACTGAAAACAGTGGCTTATTTGTATGGGATGTTGAAGCAAAATTGAATGGAGTATCAAGCGTAGCACATAAAACATGTTATGCATATGCTACATCTATGGAAGATGCTTTAAGAAATTATAGACAATATGAGTTTACTGATTCAATTATGTCTAGAAATTCTTCAGGTTTAAATTATACAATTTCAGCATCTATTGGTTATGTTGGAACATATATATTAAGTGACGATGATTTAACAACACATCAAAGGGAATATTCACAAGAAATAGGAAATAAAACATATGATAAAGGCGAAGGTTTATCTTCTACTCCATCAATAAAGTTGTATACAATAAAGAATTTATACAATGCAAACAAAACATATTACAAATATGAAGATAGTGTATATACAGAAGTAGAATTTAATAATTTACAAAAGGGCAATGAATATTTTGTAAAAACAGGGACAGATACTTATACATCTGCCGGTGTATATGAAGAAAAAGTCCCTATGAATTTCCTAGCTACATATGCTGGAATTAGTGAACAAACAACATATACTTCTTATACAAATAGTGATATCTGGAAAGTATTTAAGCAAAACGATGCTAACCCATATGGATTTAACGCAATTCAAGATGCTGGCACATATGATATTCGTGTTTATAATGGTGAATCTGTTGTAAGTAACAATAAATTTAAATATGATTTCTTAGATGAAAACATAAAGATTGTTGCATACAAAGTAGATAATAAATACTACAGAGAACAATATAAGACAAGTCAATGGCAACCTAAATACACTTATACAATTAATCAAAAAGAATTAACTGGTTCTTGGGATTCTTTGGCAAACAGTGTAGATGGAGAAAATTATTCTACACCAACTAACTTCACTTATACTGGAACAGCTTATAACTTTAAGTATTTATTTAATCAAGCCGGATTAATTTCTGGTGATACAAATACTGTACCTATGTCATATGAATTGATTTCATATACAAAGCTTGGTGCAGCACAATTAGAAATAGGAACAGATTATTATGTAAACATCGATGGTGTATACACTCTAATTGGTAAATATGCTATAGAAGATGAGGACAAGTATTTCATTGATCCATCAGATTCTTCAATTCATATAGCTATTTCTAATACAACAACTTATTATAAGAGAATTTATACAGTAACATCAAATGTTAAGAATGCGGGTGATTATAGAATTACTATTAATGAATGCTCAAACGCAAACTATAAGTTGCCAAGCAAAGATTCTTTAGTAAGAACTTACTTTATTACTGTTGCTCCTAGAACAATTAAAGTTCTATATCGCAACATGAATAATTTAGTATATTCAGCTAATCAACAAATTGTTACTTGGGCAATTGCAAATCACAATAACCAAACATTGATTTCATCAGCAACTGGGGTAACAGCAGCAAATGCAAATATCGTTGCATATTATGTATTTGATGACGCAGCTTTAGATTTCAGCTTTGATGCTAACAATGGTGAATTCACAATCGCTGGCGAATATTTCGTAACAATTTCTCTAGCATCAGGTGCCGTTGCTAAGAACTATTTATTACCAACAACTGCACTTAACATTTCAAGCGAAGATGGAGAAACTGTTGTAGATATTTACGATACTTCTTATGATGTTGCCGTAATTAACCCAGATGTAAGTGAATATTTCTTAAGAACTGGTGGAGAAGGTACAAGTGAAGATCCTTATACATATACAGCAAATGGTGTAGCTGCATATGATTCAACTAAGACTTATTATGTAAGAACAGGAGAAGGCACAGAGATTAAACCATATGTATATACTGAGGCAAAGATTGAAACATTTGAACAAGGTATCACATATTATCTAAGATCTGGTGATTTAGAACCATATACATATACAATCAATAAAGATGCATATGATTCAACAAAGACTTATTACACAAGAACAGACACATTAAATACTAATGGCGTAACAAGATTAGATTATGACGATGATAATGATTTACAAAGCATTAGTAGAATCGTAACAATTCAAAAAGCAGAAGTAGATTTGTTGAGACAATACACAATCAGTATTGATAGTGCAGCATATGTAGATAGAGCTAATGGTAAAACATATAACACATATGATGGCATTGGCACATACACACAAAAAGATATTGACTTTAAGGGTGTTAACCAATCTGGATATTTTGAAGAAGAAGATTACAAGGGCTATAACAACATTGCCTGCGTAATTAAAGGCGTTGAAGAAGCCGTAAGCGGAAAGACATATAAGTATTTCGATTTAATTTATGTTGATCCAAAATTCTACCCAGCAACATTTGATGGTACAAAATATGTAGTAGCTAGTGAGGCTGTTCCAACAAGCACAGTATCAAGTCAAGGTACATATGTAGTTGTATTATCATTTGATACAGATGCTTATATTAACTATGAAGAAAAAGAATTCTATGTAGTTTATAAAGTAAATGGCGTTGCATTAAGTATCGATATTAACGCTACAGCATTAGTAAGCGAATTAGATTATGATACACAAGATCATATTTCAGCTTACAGTGGTTTTGGTACAGTTGAGGGCTTATTGGAAATTGATGCGAATAAAGGCGCAGGATTAAATTATATTGTTTATAAGCAAAATAATAATTTGACAGCTAATTATATTGAAGATGCTGACAGCAACAAGTATGAATTAGTAACAAATATGATTAATGCTGGAAAGTATATTGTCGTTGTTGCTCATGATTCAATTCCAATGGCTGGTTACAACCTAACATATAACACAACTGGTTGCGAACAATTGCCAGCTGCATATGGCGAGCTTCCATATTTTGCAGTAACAATTAAGCAAATAGATATTCATATTAGCGTTGGAACAGCAGAAAAGATTTATTCTCAACCATTTACATATAGAACAGGGAATATTGATTATGAGATTTTGAGTGGAGAAACATATAATTCAATTTTTGCATCTGATGCTGACAAGATTACAGTTGGATTTACATCATTAGGATTTAATTCAGATGCTGCCGTAGGTAAGTACTCAATCGTTAGTGCATTTACTGGTGAAGCAGCTCAAAACTATAACTTCATAGTAGATGAAGAGAATACATTTACTGTAAATAAGGCGCCATTGCAATATACAATTGCTAATGTTTCAAAGACATATGGTGAAGCCTTTGATATGTCATTAATCACAAAATACACATTAACAAGATATGAATTAAACTATGGAGATAAATTAGTATCAATGACATTTAAGTCTGTTGGTGCTATTGCAAGTACAGATGTTGGTGTATATCCAATTGTTGTTGATCAAGTAGTAGGTACAGGAATGACAAACTATGAAATCACAATTATTGGAACAATGACAGTTATGAAGAAGACTCTTACATTAGATACTGTTACAGCAGATTCAAATCTAGTTTATGATGCTTCAGCAAAGAATGTTACAGTAACATTTAATGGAATTAATAAGTATAAAGCTGTAGATATTACTGAATTTGCGCCAGCAACAACATATTATACATATAGTTATGCTGTATATACTCCAGTTGTATATAATGCAACACCAGTATCTACAACAGAATACTTTACATTTAATGCAGATACAAATACTTATGTATCAGTAGGAACAGGTTTAGCTTCATTTGAAGCAAATATAATCTATTATACAAAGCAAGTTGTATATAATGTTGTTGATACACAAGAAGCATTTGATAACACAGTAATTTATTATGTAAGAACTGGAGAAGAAGGCTCTTATGTATATACTCAAGCAACAATCAAAGAATTTGGCGATGGTGATTACTATACATTCAGAGAAGCTGAATATGAAGTGGCTGCAATTGAATATGCATTTGATAATACTGCAACATACTATACATTTGAGAACAATGCATATGTAGAAGCTACATCAATTTCAGGATTTGCTGCAAATACAGTTTATTACACAAAGACAGTAAACTATGTTGCAACTGAAGATAGCGAATATGATTCAACAAAGACATATTATGTTGAAACAGCAACACCAGGCGAATATGAAGTTGCATCAATTACTGAATTTGCTGAGGCAACAACATATTATGAAAAGGTTGAAGAATATAATGTTGTAACAAAAGCTCTTGGAACTGATATCTATTACACAGAAGACAATGGTGAATATACACAAGTTACAGAAGCTTTAACAATGGGCGTTGTATATTACACATGCACACCTGCAGGATATGATATCGTTGATAAGACAGCAGGCTTTGATAATACAGTTGTTTACTATACATTTGATGGTGTAGATACATATACAGCTGTAACAATTGTTGCGTTTGCTGAAGATACAGTTTATTGCACAGCAGAAGATGTTTATGTAGCAGTGACAACATTAGATAACTTCGATGCTGATGTAGATTATTACACATATAACGGATCACAATATGTATTAGCAAATAATATTGAAGGATTTGTAGTAGGCGTTGAATATAGCACTTATTCACCAGCTTCATTCAAAGAAGTTACAGGTGCATATGTTGAAGGAACTCAATACTATATAGAAGATGCAGATGTTATTAATGCTGTTGTAACATACAATGGCGATTCAGAAGTTACACCAATCAATGTTGGCAACTATAGCGCAATCGTAACATCAATCGTAGGCGATTCTGAAAATGATAAGTCTGGCAACTATGAATTCTTTGCAAACACAACAAGCGATTGTGATTTTGCAATCACAAAGAGACCAATAACATTAGAAATCGACGATTTCGAAATGGGTTATGGTGATACAAAGTTAGAACCAAAGGATCCATCTATTGGTTATACATTAGAAACAGGCTCATTAGACTTTGTTGAATCAGATATTACATCAGGTAATTTGGTATTAACATTCGTAGCTGATGATATGACTGGTGAGCCAGGAAGTTCACAAGAGAAGGTAGTTTCTTTAGTATTGTCTGGAGATGCTGCTTCTAACTACGAAATGAATTACAAGACAGATCCAGCAAGTGATTCTTATGGTGATTTATCTGTATTATCTAAGGAACTTACAAAATTGAACTTAGTTAACGATAAAATTACATACACAGGAAAAGACTTAAAGGATGCAGTTATTGTAGACACAAACAATCCAGATGATTTAGTAAAGACTAAGTATGAAGTTAAGGTTAACGCTACAGATTGGGAAGCAGTAACAGAAGTTAAGAATGTTGGAACATATAGAGTTACAGTAGAATTAGCTGATGGAAGTACTTCAGGAAATTATAGTGGTGATAAGGCTATTATGGAATTTGAAATAACTAAAGCAACAATCTTAATCGAAGACTTCAAATCATCAGATATTGTTATCTATCATAATAAGTTAGTATTTGTTGGAGAATTCGAAGATGGTACTGTTATGGTAAGTAAAGATAATGTATTTGGCGATGTAGTTGATGCTAAGAATTATATCGATGGATTAAAGCCATTAACATCTTATACATTCTATGTAAAGGTTGTTGGCGCTTCTAATTATAATGATTCAGTTGTTGTAACATTAAGAGCTACAACATCTTATGATCCAAATCTAATTAACGAAGCATTAGATGAATTAGGTGCTAAGTATGGATATAAAGATATTACAAAATACAATCAAATCATGCTTAACTACGATAAAGTAAGCGAAAGCGAAAAAGATTTAGTAGATGCAGATGGTTTGAATGCGGTAAAGGCAAGATACGAGAAATTGTTATCAAGTGGTGCAAAAGCCGTTAAGGTAACAAAACAAGTTGTTGGTAAGGCTCTAAATAAGACTTATAAGGTAGTAGCCGTAGGCGCAGTATCTGGATTAAGTTTAGCATTCGCTGGATTATCTGTTATGCTTACAAAGAAAAAGAAGAAGGAAAATATGAAAAAGGCACATAAAGTAATTAACAAGAAGAATATTCTTATTGCATTAGTTGTTGTTATGTCAATCATTTCTTTAACAATGGTATTTGTATCTTGTGATAAGAAAATTGATACACCAACTGAACCACCAGTAGATCCTGATGCATTAACAGAAACAACATTCTTTACTGCAGCCTCAAGTGTTACAAATCCTAAATGGGCAGTATCTATTAAGAGTAAACAAGAAGACTACGAAATATATTACAGAAAAGCAAATGGATCTGAAGATTCAAAATTCGGTATTGAAGTTGGTGAAAACCAATTTGAAGAAATAGCCAATTCTTTAACATTTAGAACAGATGCCTTTTCAGATTCTTTGATTAATGGTAATGTATATTCTGGTACTGTTGCTTCACCAAATGAATATTTAGGTATTACAGAAGAAGGTGTAAATGTTACAGTAGCTCACGTCATAATTACTCTAGATAATTCAAAAGCATTAAAGAGCATTGTTGTTGAGTATGAAATGACAGTTGATGATATCGAGTATAAAGCAACAATTACTGTTACTCCTTAATCAAAAACACAACAAATCAAACAAGGCGAGGGTAGAGGATACCCTCGTTTTTGTTATGTGGCGCATTTAATTGGTAATTATTTTATATAAATGATAAAATAAAAACATGCAAAGACCATCTCAAGAAAAAATTAATAAGAAAATATCGCATAAAAAAGATAGTTTCAAAATGAAAAAAGCAGAAAGAATCAACGCTTCTGCATTATATGGTCTAACAGAAGAACAGGTTAAAGATAGACAAAAAGATAACCTTGTAAATATGAAAGCTTTAGATAAGACAAAGTCATACACAAAGATTGTCGTTCAAAATGTATTCAATTTTTGCAACACATTAATTATTATTTTATGTATCATCCTAGATATTCTAGGCCATTTTGATTACACGATATCTTCATCTATGATTGCTATAAACATAGCTGTTGGTATTTTTCAAGAGGTAAAAGCAAAATGGACTGTGCAAAAGTTATCTATTGTAAAGCAATCAACATGTGATGTAATAAGAGAAGGAAATACCAAAAACATTTCAACTGAAGATTTGGTGCTAGACGATGTATTTATTTTAACAGCCGGCCAACAAGTGCCTGTAGATGGCGTAATATTGGATGGCGCTGTTGAATTAGACGAATCAATCCTAACTGGCGAATCTAGGGGCGTAAAAAGGGCTAAGGATAACAAGATTATGGCAGGAAGCGTAGTCTTGGCTGGCGAAGCTGCCGTTAGAGCAGAAAGAGTTGGCAAGGACTGCTATATTGAATCTATTGCAAATATTGCAAGAAAGGTAAATAAGCCACAATCAAAACTATTCACGATTATAGACAATATCATAAAAGCATTTTCAATTGCATTGTTTGTTTTAGGAATAATGCTTATCGTTGCATCACAACTTGCAAAAGAAAGTTGGGACGATACGCTTTTGATGGCATTTTCTTCTATGCTTGGTATGATCCCTTGTGGAATGTTTGTTGTTACATCAACAGCTCTTGCTCAATCAGTATTAAAACTTACAAAATTCAATGCTTTACCTCAAGATATTTATAGTATTGAAATGCTTGCTATGGTAGATACGCTACTTTTGGATAAGACGGGAACTATTACAGATGGCAATTTAGAAGTTATAGACAACCATATCATAGATAAGCAATACGACGAAGATAGTATTAAATCAATAATCTTTACAATGAACGAAGTGAATAAAGATAAAAAGCCAACAGCGCTTGCTTTGAATAAATATTGTGAAAATTCAAAGTTGTTAAATCCACTTGAGGCTTTACCTTTCTCATCTGAAAGAAAATATAGCGCAATGACGCTAGATAGTGGCAAGACATATATATTGGGTGCACCAGACTTTATTTGCTTGAAGAATGAGGCCGTTTTGAAGTATTGTGAGACGAAATCAATTGAGGGAAAGAGAACAATCCTTCTTGCTTCATTTGACGGCTCTATTGACGATATAGACCCACTTACAACAAATCCAATCTGCCTATTTACAATCGAAGAAAAATTAAAAGAAAATATAACAAATATTCTATCTTGGTTTAATCAAAACGATGTAGATATAAAGATTATATCTGGAGATAATCCAGAAACTGTTTCTGCAATTGCTAAAAAAGCTGGTGTTAAGGATGCATGGAAATTAGTTAATTGTGCAGATGTAACAAATGAAGAATTAAAAGTTCTATGCAAAGATACAGTTGTATTTGGTAGAGTTTCTCCAGAACAAAAGGTGTTAATTGTTAATGAATTAAAATCTCAAAAGCACGTTGTAGGTATGGTTGGAGATGGCGTTAACGATGTTCAGGCATTAAAAGCTAGCGACTGTTCTATTTCTTTTGCAAATGCAAATGAAGCTGCAAGAAATACTTCAAGAATTGTGCTTTTAGATAACGACTTTAAGTCAATGCCAAAGATTGTTGAAGAGGGAAGAAGAGTTATAGGCAATATTGAAAAGGTTTCTTCAATGTATATTATGAAGAATATCTTTATTATGGTTATGACATTTATCTTTGCTATTGCAATGATGGTTGCAAGAGATCAAGCATTTGGATATCCATTCTCAACAAAGAATATGTTAATGATTGAATTCTTTGTTATCGCGATTCCATCATTTACATTTGCACTTTTGCCAAATCAGGAAAGATCGAAAGGCAAATTTATGCGAAATGTCGTTGTGGTATCATTCCCAGCAGCACTTTCTATGATATTTGCAGCAGGCTTTATATTTATATTAAACATTTGTGGAGTAATTCCTGGGCAAATAAAGATGGGAGAATATGTTGTATCGCTAGCATCACTTGCTATGACAATGGCCGCATTTGTATGCGTAGTATTCATATCTCTTCCAAAGAATAAGATAAGATTATTGACCGTATTTATTGCAGCAGTACTTGCCGTTATTTCTGCCGCTATAGATTTCACATATTTAAAAGGTTACCTTTTAGATGTAGAATTGCCAGAAACAATAATGGATTTAGTTTATGTACTAATCGCCGTTGCCATTTCATTTGTTGTAAACATAATTGCAAGAAAATTATTTAGAACATTAGATAATGTATATGGAGATAAGTTTGAAGCATATATGACAAAAGCTTCCTCAAGCTTTAAAGACATATTCAATAATATTGCATCAAAGATAAAGGGTGCGTTTTCTAGAAAATGATTAATCTAAAAGAAGAATTCAAAAAAGAAATGAAAGATATATTAAAGGATGAGTATGACGCGTTTATCGAGTCATACAATTTACCTTCATATAAAGGATTAAGAATTAACCAATTAAAAATTGAAAACGAAGCTTTGCTTCCTTTTGAATTAGAGAGTATTCCTTGGTGCGACACAGGATATTACTATAAAGACATAGATCAACCTGGAAAGCATATCTTCCACGAAATGGGTCTATATTACATACAAGAGCCATCAGCAATGGCAGTTGTTGAAGAATTAGACATAAAAGAAGGGGATTATGTTTTAGATATGTGTGCAGCACCTGGTGGAAAGAGCACACAAATAGGAGCAAAGCTAAATGGCACAGGGCTTTTAATATCTAACGAGATAATCCCATCTCGTGCAAAAATTCTTTCTTCAAACATTGAAAGAATGGGCATTAAAAATGCAATAGTTTTAAATGAAACGCCAAAGAACATTGCAAAGCACTTCAAGGGCTTCTTTAATAAAATCCTAGTAGATGCACCTTGTTCTGGTGAAGGCATGTTTAGAAAGAATCCAGATGCAATAAACGAATGGAGTGTAGAGAATGTTGAGATGTGTGCAGAGCGTCAATTAGAGATTCTAAACGAGGCGGCAAAGTGCTGCGCAGATACGGCAAGAATTGTATTTTCAACTTGTACATTCTCAAATAAAGAAAACGAATCGGTTGTAGAAAAGTTTCTTTTTGAGCATCCAGATTTTTATTTGGTGCAAAGCAAATATAAATTTGAAAATGGTTTAGATAAAGATGGACTTACACAAAGAATATATCCTCATAAAGTAAAAGGTGAGGGCCACTTTTTTGCCATCCTTCAACGAAGCATAGCTTCGAATATACAAAAGGAGATTGCTTTAAAGCCAATTAAGCAAAGTCCAGATTTTACAAAATGGGTAAAAGATAATCTAAATATAGACATTCAATACAATTTAACTTTTGGAGATAATTTATATTTAGCACCATATACAAAGCTTGATGGATTAAAGGTTGAAAGACCTGGGCTTCATTTAGGCGTTTTAAAGAAGAATAGATTTGAGCCATCGCATTCTCTTGCGTTAGCAATAAAGAGAGAGGATGTTAAGCGTATAATTGACTTAAAGGCTGATTCAAAGTATGCACAAGATGTTATAAATGGCCTAACAATACCAACAGATATAGTTGGATGGGGGTTAATATGTGTAGAAGGATTGCCACTTGCATGGTTTAAAGGCGATGGGAATCAGGCAAAGAACCATTATCCAAAGGGGCTAAGAAAAGAGGTCAATATAGATTAATATATTCAAAGCTATGCTTTGGAGTATAATAGATATAAATGAAATTAATTTAAGTATTTTTTAGGTAGTGAAACTAAAATACAAAGGCGAGGTAGAAAATGATATCAAAGAAAATGGAAGGATTAGTTAAAGGATCATCAGTTATTAGAGCTATGTTCGAAGAAGGAAAAGCTCTAGCAAAGAAATACGGAAAAGAAAATGTTTTCGATTTCTCTTTAGGTAATCCAAACGTTCCTGCACCAAAATCAGTAAACGAGAGTATTAAGAAAATAGTAGATGAAGAAGATTCTATTATTCTTCACGGATATATGTCTAATGCAGGATATGAAGATGTTAGATTAGCAATTGCTCAATCTTTAAATAAGAGATTCAATACATCTTTTTCTGAAAAGAATATCATTATGACAGTTGGCGCTGCTGGCGGATTAAATGTAGCATTAAAGTCTATTTTGGATCCTCAAGATGAAGTTATTGTATTTGCTCCATATTTTGGTGAATATAAAAACTATGTATCTAACTTCGATGGAAAGTTGGTTGAAGTAAATCCAAACCCTCCAACATTTGAGCCAGACTATAAAGACTTTGAAAGCAAGATTACTGCAAGAACAAAGGCAGTTATCATTAACAATCCAAATAACCCAACAGGTATCATCTATAAGAAAGAATGGATTGAAAAGCTTGCCTCAATTTTAAATGCAAAACAACAAGAATTGAATACATGTATCTATTTAATTTCAGATGAACCATATAGAGAGTTGGTATTTAAGGATGTAGAAGTACCATATTTAACTAAGTATTATGCAAATACAATCGTTGGTTATTCATATTCTAAATCTCTATCTCTACCTGGTGAAAGAATTGGATATTTAGTAGTTCCAAACGAAGCAGATTCATTTGAAGAGTTAGTATCTGCTATGGGAGTAGCAACAAGAATCTTAGGATTCGTAAACGCTCCATCACTACAACAAAAGTTAATTAAGAACTGTCTAAATGAAAAGACAGATATCGAAGCATATAACAAAAATAGAATAAAGCTTTATGAAGGATTAAAGGCACTTGGTTTTGAATGTGTAGAACCAGAAGGCGCTTTCTATCTATTCATGAAGAGCCCTGAAGAAGACGACAAGGAATTCGTAAAAGTAGCAAAGGAATACAACATCTTAATGGTTCCAGCATCATCATTCGGTGTAAAAGGATATGTTAGAATCGCATACTGCGTTGCTTACGATACAATCGAACGCAGCTTAAGCCAATTTGCGAAACTTGCTAAAAGATACAATCTCTAGGGCATAAGGAGATTTGATGAAGAGAGTAGCAATATTATTAGTTTTAGTATTAGCAGTATCATTAATATTTACAAGTGCATATTGTTTTGCGGATGACACATTTGAGTTAACGCAAGTAGAAGATACAACTACATTTAATATTGATTCAATACTATCTCAATTTTCAGAAGAGTATTTAAACGAGTATGCAGAAGAGGAAGTTGTAGTTATCGCTACATTCAAAGATTCTGCATCTCATTCTATTGCGAACGATCTTGAAGACGTAGAAATTCAAGAAAGATATTCATTTAATTCCGTTTTCAATGGCCAATCATTCTCAATCAAGATCAAAGATATAGTTCAATTATCTTCACTAAGCTATATTGAGAGTGTTGAACTAGCAAGCACATATTATGCAGATGACCTTGAAGAGAGTGATTATCATTATTCTGCATCATCAGGAACAAACGAAGGAATTATAAACAACACAACTTCATATCAAGGCGATGGCATGGTTGTAGCTGTAATCGATTCAGCATTTGATACATCACATATAGCATTCTCGACAATATCATCAACAAATCTTGCGTTAACTACACAAGATATATCTTCTGTTCTACATTCTTTAAATTCATACAAGATATCTGGCGCATCAGCACAAAGCATGTATATATCAGATAAGATTGCTTATGCATATGATTATGGCGAAGGAGATACAGATGTATATCTAGCCTCTGAATATCACGGAACTCACGTAGCAGGCATTGTGGCTGGAAGTACAACTATTGTTGGCGTTGTCCCTAATGCACAATTAGCGCTAATGAAGGTTTCAGATAGCAATGGTGCAATGACGGATGATGTAATAATAGCTGCGATTGAAGATAGCATTAAATTGGATGTAGATGTCATTAATTTATCATTAGGAAGAAATTCAGGATTTGAAGAAGACGATAGTGCTTTCTATAAAGCTGTAAAGGCAGCTGAAGAGTCAGGAATTAGTGTTGTTTGCGCAGCAGGTAATGAATACACAAGCGCAAACGGAAGTGAAAGCGGTTCAAATATAGCAAAAGAAGAATATATAGACAACACAGCGCTATCTTCTCCAGCAACATATAGTGGGTCAATATCTACTGCAAGTGCAGAAGAGATGAGATGGATAGAAGTTGGCTCAACAAATATGTTGTTCACAAATGGATATAACTCTACTACCCAAAAGACGATAGATTTTGTTGAAGATTTATTAGATGGCGATACACAAAAGACTTTAGATTATGTTGTAATAACAAATGGATCTAGCATCTCATATGGCCAAGCACAAGATTATGAAGGCGTAGATGTGAATGGAAAGATTGTTGTCGTTCAAAGAGGTGGAGATATTACATTTGCACAAAAAGCACAAACAGCAAAAGACAAGGGCGCTATTGGAATCATCGTAGTTAATAATGCTGGCTCTGGTAGACCATCAATAACAATGGATTTCCCAATATGCTTAGTTGATGCAAAATACGGAGATATCTTATTAAGCCAAGAAACAAAGCAAATAGTTTTAAAAGAGAATAATATTAAAGCTTCAATTGCTGCATATTCATCTAAGGGTGTTACAACTAAGTTGGGCCTTGGCGTTGATGTATCAGCATATGGTTCAAATATTTATTCAGCAGTTAACGACCAAGAATATGCTCAAAGCAGCGGAACATCAATGGCATCTCCAAATTTAGCAGGTGCATATACTGCTGTTAGACAATATATTCAAGAAAACAATTTAGCATCAACAAAACAAGATGTTTTAACATTAGCAAATCAACTAATAATGTCAAACACTGAAATATTGCAAGATATTAATGGTGTTTGTCTATCTCCAAGAGCACAAGGTTCAGGTTTAGTTGATTTAATTCAAGCAACAGAATCAAATGCTTATATAACAACAAGCGATGTGTCTAAAACAAAGATAGAGCTAGGAGACAATTTAGATATCACTATCACTTTGAATTTCACAGTACACAATAACAATGACGCTAGTAGAACATATAACATTAATCTAATTGTTTTAACAGAATTAATTGAAGATGGATATTTATCTGGATATGATCAAAACCTTGAGTTTACAATCAATTCAATTAATGGTTCTACATCAACATATATTACAGTACCAGCCAATAATAAATTGGATGTATCTATAACATTTACATTAACGGAAGAATCTATTGAGATATTGAATAGCTTTACAAATGGTACATATATTGAAGGATATATTAATCTTGTTCCTCAACTTGGAGATATCTATTCGATCTCTTGTCCATTTATTGGATTCTATGGAGATTGGGATGATGCAGCAGTATTAGATATAACAGCATATGATAACAAAGATGATGTATACATGAGACAATCTAGATCATTAGGCGTTTATGCTGATTCATATTATTTACCACTAGGTGAATTCGTATTTAATTTAGATGACGATCAAGATAAGCCTGACGCGAATGAAGAATACGCATCATTATCTATATTCTCACAATCTATGTATGCGCTTGGATATATCCAATTAGGATTGTTAAGATCAGCAGAATATATAGAGATAAGCGTTGTAGATTTATTGACTGGCGAGACAGTTTATACAGACAATACATCATATGTAGCAAAGACTATTTATTATCAATCATATGACCTTCTATAT
>CAMNMY010000003.1 GCA_946545105.1 uncultured Clostridia bacterium | reverse complement strand
CATTTTCGCCAAAAGCAACGATTGAATCGAACGCAAGTTCAGCACCATTTTTTAAGAAGATATATTCAATCTTTGCTGCAATCTCTATTTCGCTTACACCTTCTTTTAAGTCCTTTAAAACTTCATTAAAAGCATGATCTGTAATAGATTGCGCTTTGATGATATTTTCTAGCTCTTTTTGAGATTTTATCATTCTGAATTCTTCTACAACTTTTT
This sequence comes from uncultured Clostridia bacterium, assembly GCA_946545105.1. The sequence goes on along the minus strand of CAMNMY010000003.1, from coordinate 14,797 downwards.
GGATATCCACCAATTTGTTTCCAAATTCATCATAAAGCATCTTATAGGTTTGATAAGTTACATCGCTATCCCATCCAATGGTCTTAGCATCTTTTACGATATATGAAATCATTTCTAAATCGCCGCTCAAAACTTTAAAATCGTTTGAAAGCAACAATTTTGCTTCGTTTATATATCTATCATCTGTAATAAAATATTGATTGTCTTTCGTAATTACGATTTGGCAATTCGATGATTCAAAACCACTTAAATAAAAGGTGTTTGATTTTGAACAAATAATTATCGCATCTAAATTAACGCTATCATATATTTCTCTACAAACGTTCATAACCTTTATTATATTAGCATAGTGAGTATTTTTGTGTAAAGTATTATATTTACGCGCACATAAAGAAAAATGCGCCAAATTAACCTATTTTAGGCTCAAATAATACTTTTTCATAGCCATAGCATCTCTTGTTTGAGTGCCAGCCGACTCACAAACTACATAAGGTGACATTTTATAATCTGCAAATACTTCCATCAATGGCTCAAATTCTGGACCATATTTTGTATCTTCAAATGTTAAATGTCTTAACTCACCCTTATCTGTATATTGAATCTTTGAAAAATGAACATGCATATTCATTGTCTTTTTCTCACCGATTCCATCAATCAATCTATCTATTACTCTCTTATAATCATCTTTTGTGTAGAACAATCCTTGCTCTCTTGCGTTTAAATGGCCAAAGTCAATACAAGGAATAATGTTTTCATCACCATGATTTACAATTTCAATAATTTCTTCTAGGTTTCCTAGTTGATTTAATTTACCCATTGTTTCAGGACAAAGATATAAATCTTTATATCCATTATTGTTTTTAATATCTACGATATTCTCAAAAGATTTCAAAAGAATATTCATAGCTTCACGTCTATCTAACTTAAGTGGAGATCCTGGATGGAAAACGCAACGTTTACCGCCAAAGGCGCGTAATGCTTTTAGTGATCCTTCGATATATCCAATGTTATTTATTGCCTTTTGTTCTTCTTGTGTTGCAAGGTTTATAAAATATGGAGCGTGAACAGAAAGTTCAATTCCACCTTGATAAAACACTTTACCATATGCAGATGCAGTTTGCTCTGAGATGTTTACTCCTCTTCCAAAAGAATATTCATACAAATCTACGCCTTTTTCTTTTAACCAAGGAACTCCATCAGAAGTCTTTTTAAATCCTTGTGCTAAAAATTCTTCACATGAGCCAGATGGACCAAATTTAATCATTAATATCCCCCATTTTGTGAACAAATATAATCGATGTCTTTTTGTATTTGTTCTTTTAATTCTTCAATAGAATCAAATCTTTTGTTATCTCTTAATTTTTCTTCAAATTCAACAAAGATTTTCTTTCCATAAATTTTCTTAGTATAGAATAAAATATATGATTCAACATTATATGTTGCTATATCATATGTAGGCTTTGCTCCAACGTTTGTTGCGGCCCTATATCTTATACCATCAATAAATACATGAGTATAGTAAACACCAGGAGCTAAAGGTATCTTATCTTCATCCAATGTTAGATTGGCCGTTGGGAATAATTGCTCAGAGCCAACGCCTCTTCCTTTATCTATTGTTCCACCAATTATATATGGAGAAACAAGAAGCGAATTCAATTCGTCTAAGTTTCCAGATGTTACCAACTTTCTAAGATTCGTAGTAGATAACTTTTCATCATTATATTGATATAAAGATTCAACATATAGTTGAATGTTATGTTTTTCGCAATATTCCTTTAGATAAATAGTATCTCCCTTTTTGTCTTTTCCAAAAGTATAATCTTCGCCAACAATGATTGCTTTTATAGATTTATTAGATAATAAATTATCTAAGAATGTTTCTCTATCTATTGATGCAAAATCTTTTGTAAATGTAGCTTTATATACATGGTCAATTTGCATCTCTTCAAAAACAAAACATCTTTCATCAAACGTATATACCAATTTTTGATTTTTAAAATACTTTAGTGGATTGTTATCAAAAGTAAATATTGAAACAAAATAATCGTTCATAAACGCAATTTGCTTTGCTCTATTTATAAGCTTTAAATGGCCTTGATGTACACAGTCGAAAAAGCCTAAGCAAAGAACTTCGTTTTCTTCACTTTTTGCAGTATATTCGTCAATTTTAATGTTATAAGCCTTATCTATCATTGCAAATTCGTTACCGATTTATATATTCCATTTATATTTTGAGCGACAAATTTAACTTCACCATCTTTTAGCAAAGCTAAATATTCATCGTTTCTATCAATTTTTGTACCAACACCATTTGATACATCTAGATATTCTTCATCATTTAAAGCATAGCTTTTCATAATATTATTTAGTACAATCATTGGTTGGATAAAATGAGAAGTTGGATTATTTTCCAATTCTTCAATTGTTACACAATCTTGAATTTTAATATTAGAAAGCGCAACCCTATTCAACATAGACATATGCCCAGCTACATTTATAGATGATGCAATATCAAAAAATAAAGATCTAATATATGTGCCAGATGAGCATTTTACATCAAGCGTTATTGACTCAACCTTATCTTCGCTTCCCTTAAAATCTACAATTTGAATATCAAAGATATTAACTTTTCTTGGCTCTATCTCTACCGCCTTTCCTGCTCTTGCTAAATTATAGGCCTTTTGACCGTTGATTTTAATAGCAGAATACTTCGGTGGGATTTGAGATATATTTCCTATAAATTGAGGCAATTTCGCCTTTATATCACAAAGTGTAGGCAATGAAGATGTTTCTTCAACCTTGCCCATAGAGTCTAAAGTATCTGTAGATGTCCCAAATGTTAATGTACCAATATATTCTTTATCTTTAGATAATAGATAATCAAACAATCTAGTTGCTTTATTTATTCCAAGTAATAAAACACCAGTTGCGATTGGATCTAATGTTCCCATATGTCCAACCTTCACTTTTTCACCTAATGCTTTAGATAAGATATTTCTTACCTTGATTACAACATCAGAAGATGTCCAATTAATTGGTTTATTTATAGCGATTAGATAATTATAAGACATAATCCTTACAAGCTTTTAAGATTCTCTCCATAACATCGTAGTAATTTCCTTGAAGTGCAAATCCAGCAGCTGCAGGATGTCCGCCACCGCCAAATGAACTTGCTAATCTATCTACTCTGCACTCTGGCAAAGATCTTAAGCTTATTTTGTAATTTGTTTCACTCATTTGTGTTACAGCAACTGCAATTTGAATTGTATCAATATCTCTAATTGCGTTAATGATACCCTCAGTATCAACATGAGATGTTCCTGTAGCTTTAAAGTCTTCTTGAGAAAAATAGATAATACCGATTGTATTATTCTCATAGAATTTAGCTTTAGCTAATACTCTTGTTTTAAGATTGAAAACATCAATTGTTGTTTCGTTCATAAAATGTTGAACAATCTTTGCTGTATCTACATCAAATTTTATTTCAACTTCGTTTGCAATTTGTTTTGTAACGTGAGTTGTTGATGAGTTCATAAAGTTTCCAGAATCTGTAATGATCCCTGAATATAGACAAGTACCTACGTCGTTATTTAAACATGGCATAACTTGATCTAATTCCAACAACACCTTATATATAATTTCGCAAGTTGCAGCAGCGTTTACGTCGACAATATTAATCTTCGCATACTTAGTATTTGTTGCATGGTGATCAATACAAATGCTATTTTTAGCCTTTAAAAATGCTTTTTGGAATTTTCCAAGTCTTAATTCGTCAGAACAATCTACTGCAATATATAAATCGAACTTTTTATTCTCATCAACCAAATTATATTTGTCAAAATTTGGCAAGAATGACAATTTTCTATTAAATTCAGAATCGCAAACAACATATACATCTTTATTTAAGTTCTTTAGCGCTGTATACATTGCTAGCGCAGAGCCACATGTATCACCATCTGGATTTACATGTGAAATGATTAATATTGAATTACTATTTTGTATTTTGTTTATTATATTCTCAAACATCTTATTTTTCCGTTAGTTTTTGATTCATAAATGCAGCATATGCAAGTGAATCATCATAGATGAAATGTAGTGATGGAAGCGCACGAAGTCTCATTCTCTTGTTTAATCTAGACTTTATGTATCCTTCTGCACTATTTAATCCATCGATTACTTCTTGTTCTTTACCATTTGCACCTAAAACACTTACAAATACCTTTGCGTATGTTAATTCGGTATCTACAGTAACTCTTAGCACGCTAATTAATCCCTTAACACGAGGATCTTTAACCCCGTCTTGTTGAATAACAAGTGCTAATTCTTTAGCAAGTTCTGCTTCTATTCTCTCAATTCTGCTCATCCTTCTTTTCTTCCTCTAATAAGAATGTTTCTAAGATATCGCCAACCTTGAAGTCGTTGTAATTATCTAAGCCAACACCACATTCGTAGCCTACACCAACTTCTTTAACATCATCTTTCATTCTCTTTAATGATGCAATCTTACCTGTATGGATAACTAAGTTATCTCTTAATAATCTATAGCCACAGTTTCTTTGAATCTTACCTTCAAGCACATAACATCCAGCAATCATGCCAACACCAGTAATCTTGAATAGGTTTCTGATTTCTACCATACCTAATGCTGTTTCTTTATATGTTGGAGCGATCATACCAGATAATGCAGCATTGATATCATCAATAGCATCGTAGATAATACTGTATGTTCTAATATCAATACCATCTCTTTCTGCTTGTGCTTTAGCTTTAGATTCTGGTCTTACATTGAATCCTAAGACAATTGCATTTGTTGTATCTGCAAGCATAATATCTGATTCATTAATAGCACCTACGCCAGCATGTACAATCTTAATTTTTACATTATCTTCTGCTCTTTCTTCGTTAATCTTAAGCAATGCTTGCTTAACAGCTTCGCATGTACCTTGAACATCTGATTTGATAAGTACAGATAATACCTTTACTTCTCCAGATTGTTCTTTTAACAAATCTTCAAGTGTTCTTGATGTTGTAGCTTGCATAGCATTTCTTTCCTTTTCAATTCTTTCTTCAGCAACATGTTTAGCCAACTTTTCATCTTTAACAACGATGAATGTATCACCAGCATTTGGAACTGATTGGAATCCTTGAATTTGTACAGCATATGATGGATATGCTTCTTTACAAGCCTTACCTGAAGCATCTGTCATAGCTCTTACTCTACAAATATTTGTACCAGCAACTAAGAAGTCTTTAATCTTTAATGTACCATTCTTTACTAAAACAGTAGCAACTGGTCCAATAGCCTTATCTAATCTAGCTTCGATGATTGAACCTGTAGCTGGAGCGTTCTTTGTAGCCTTTAAATCAAGCATTTCAGCAACTAATAATACTGATTCAAGTAATTTATCTACACCTTGTCCAGTCTTTGCGCAGATTGGGCAAACGATTGTATCGCCACCCCATTCTTCTGGTAACAAATCATAATTTGGTAATTGTTGCATAACTTTTGAATAATCACCATTTGTTTTATCAATCTTATTTGCTGCAACGATAATAGCAACGCCAGCTTCTTTAGCATGGTTAATAGCTTCAATTGTTTGAGGCATAATAGCATCATCTGCTGCAATAACGATAATAGCAACGTCAGTAACTTGAGCACCACGTCTTCTCATAGCTGTGAAGGCTTCGTGTCCTGGTGTATCTAAGAATGTAATCTTTTCACCTTGTACATCAATTGTATAAGCACCAATATGTTGAGTAATACCACCAGCTTCTGTAGCAATTACATTAGACTTTCTAATGTAGTCCAAAAGTGATGTTTTACCGTGGTCTACGTGACCCATGATAGTAACGATTGGAGGACGTTTTACCAATTTTTCGTTAGTATCATTTGTATTGATTAATTCTTCTAACTTATCTTCAGCAGTCTTTTCTTTTTCAAGTGTTAAAGTAATGCCGTAATCCATGGCGATAAGTTCAGCTTCTTCAAATGTAATTGATGAATTAATATTAATCATCTTTCCAAGTTCAAAGAACTTCTTTACTAATTCTGTAGCTGGTTTACCAATCTTTTCACTAAATACCTTTAATGGTACGATATCTGATGTTAATACAGCCTCTGTAATTTCAACACGTTGCGCTTGTTCGTGCTTCTTTTCTTTCTTAGCACCTCTAATCTTTACATATGCATCGTCATCATCCAACATTTCTTTAGATGTGTCGACCTCATATCCACGCTTAATTAAATCACGCTTATTAAATCCAGACTTCTTTTCGTCAACAATTGGCTTTTGAGGATTTTTCTTGTTCTTCTTTGTATCTTTCTTATCTACTACGTCAGAAGCAACAAAAGCTGGCCCTTGTGGCTTGTTGAAACCTGGTTTGCCTTGACCTTGATTGAATCCTGGTCTTGGAGGACGTTGTCCATCTCTTTGTCCTTGGTTGAATCCTGGTCTTTGTCCATCTCTTTGGCCTTGATTAAATGGACGTTGTCCATCTCTAGGGCCTTTTGGTCCTCTACCTTGATCAATAGGAACATACTTAGGCTTTTCTTCTTGTTGAGGAGCTTTAGGTTCTTCTTTAACTTCTTCTTGCTTCTCTTCTTGAGGTTTAACCTCTTCAGATTTAGCTTCTTCAACTTCAACCTTTGGTTGTTCGTTTATTTCGATTGCAGGTTCAACATTATCTACTACAGGCTTTTGAGCAACTGTTGCGCTCTTTTCCTTAGCAACCTCTAATCTATCTTTAGCAGCGTTTAACTTTAACAAGGCATCTTGAAGATATGACTTGTCTTTGTCAATTCTCGCTAAAAGTTTATTCATAAAATCTTTAAAATCATCCACGTTTCAAATCCTCCAAAAAACGTTCTTTATTTATTGTTTAGAATCGCATTAGATAATGACTCATCTACAATTCCAATTATTTTTACATTATTTCTTTTCAATAAGTTGTTTAAATAGTTTTCTTCAACCTCTATTAATTCAACTTCATTTTCTTCAGAATAATGTTCTATTTGCTTTTTGCTATTTCCACCAAGTGCTTTATCATAAATAATAACGTATGGGATATACTTAGATGTCTTTATCATATCTAGTCCCCATAGCACTTTATTTGCTTTTACTGCAAAATGGATATACGAATTACACTTTTGATTCAAACTCATTCTTTATATTTTCGTATGTTTCCTCAGAAACTGATGTTTCAAAAGCTTTATTCAATAGCTTATTCTTTATCAATTTGTTAATACAGTTAATATCGTTACAGATATATGCACCTCTTCCTGCCTTCTTACCTGTGAAATCTAAAGATATTTCGCCTTCCTTGTTGCAAACAACACGAATTAAAGACTTTTTATCTTTCTTTTCTCTACAAGCAATACACATTCTTTGAGGTAATTTCTTTTCCATATTAAACGTTAACTCCTGATTCTTCGCTTAACTTCTTAACGTCAATCTTCCAATCTGTTAATTTAACAGCAAGCTTAGCGTTGTAACCCTTCTTACCAATAGCCTTTAGGTACATATCATCTGGAACAAGAGCCTTAGCTGTCTTCAATGTTTCATCTAGAGCGATAGCAACAACCTTAGCTGGAGATAAAGCACGAGCAATAAATTCTCTTGCATCATCACAGTATTGTACGATATCGATATTTTCACCATTGATTTCATTTACGATATTTGTGATTCTTGTACCCTTTTGACCAATACATGCACCAACTGCATCGATTGTTGGATCATTAGCAACGATAGCAACCTTTGTTCTGTAACCTGGTTCTCTAACGATTTTAACAACCTTAACAAGGCCAGCCTTGATTTCAGGAATTTCCATTTCAAATAGTCTTCTAATGAATCCATTGTTTGTTCTAGAAACTAAAACTTTACTATTTCCCTTAGAATCTACAGAAATCTTTCTTACATATACCTTCAAAGTATCACCTACTTTGTAGTCTTCAGTTTGTACTTGATCGCTCTTTAGCATAACACCTTCTGTTTGGATACCAGAAATTTCAACGTAGATTGTATCGCCTTCAATTCTTCTAATTTGTGCAGATACGATTTCGCCTTCCTTCTTAGAGATTTCATCTAAGATGATGTTCTTTGTAGCGTCATTGATTCTTTGTGTGATAACTTGCTTAGCTGTTTGAGCTGCGATTCTTGTGAAATCTTTTAACTTCAAATCTTCAGCAATTACACCACCAACTTGTGCTTTTGAATCCAATGTTAAAGCTTCTTCTAAAGAAATTTGCTTATCTGGATCTTCAACTTCTTCTTCAGTAGCAACAATGTTCTTGTATGCTCTAACTCTGATTGAGCACTTTTCTGGGTTAAGATGAATAATGATATTCTTTGCTTCACCACATTCTTTCTTGTAAGCTGCAGAAATACCAGCTGAAAGATACTCTATAAATTGTTCTTTAGAGATCTTTGTTTGAGCTTCGAAATCCTCAAGAGCTTGGAAAAATTCTTTGCTTACGATTTCTTTCTTTGTGCTTGATACAGCACTTGAACTTTCTTTCTTTGCCATTTTGTCCTCCTAAAATTTTATAGCAACATGGATTAATGCTATATTCTTGGCTTCTATATTAATTTTTTTATTTTTTACTTCAACATCAATAGAATCACCATTGTAAGCTAAAAGCTTTGCTTCAAACTTCTTTAGTTTATCTATTGGAGAATATAGAGAAATTTCTACATCCTCATTTATATGCTTTAAGAAATCCTTTTCTGTCTTAAAAGGTCTATCTAAACCAGGTGAAGAAACATTTAGGTTATATGCTCTACCTTGTGTTGGATCTAATTCATCTAGTGGATCTGAGATGGCATTATGAATCTTTTCGCAAGCATTTAAATCCATTCCGCCTTCCTTATCTACGTAAACAATTAGTGTGTCTTGACCGTATAATTTTTTAAATTCTACGTCAACAAGTTCCATACCATTTTCTTCAATGATAGGCTTAACTACATTCGTTACATCATCGATTAATTTAGACATATTCCTCCTTTGCATAAGAAAAGCGACTTTTTCAAGTCGCCTTCAAGTCATATCTTAAATCACTATTATATTACGCGAATATATTATATTTGTAAAGCAAATTTTGCAAAAAAATTGGCCATCTTGCGATGACCAAAATTTATCAATAAAATTTAATTAAGCCTTATAGATGTTGCTAAAGATCTTTAATAATCCCTTAAGTGAAGCATCGATTCCGCTTAATGATTCTGCAATAGCAGCTAGTTGAGCTGGATCAACTGAAGGTGCAGCAGCAACTGGAGCAGCCTTTGGAGCTTCCTTTGCGATTACTGGAATTGGAGCAGCCTTTGGAGCTTCTTCCTCTTCTTCATCATCGTCTTCCTCAACTGGAGCTTCTGGAAGTTTCTTAGCTACAACTTTCTTTGGAGCTTCCTCTTCTTCCTCTTCTTCCTCTTCTTCTTTAGCCTTCTTTTCAGCTTCGTCAGCCTTTGCTTTTAGTTTGTAGATCTTCTTACAGTCTGTGCAGTATAAAACTACTTCGCCAGATTTTGTCTTCTTCTTTACTAGTTCGTTACCGCAAACCTTACACTTTGCCATAAAATTTTTCCTCCAAAAATTAATTATTAACGTATAATATTTTAGCGCAATATTGAAATAATTGCAAAATAAATATAAAAAATCCAATTTAACATAACCTTAAGGTTGACAAAAAACTTCATAAAAAAATTGAAAATTCATTAGTAATTTTCGAATAAACTATATATAGTTTGTTAAAAGATTTAGTTATAATTTAGCAAAGCTATGATATACTTGTTTTTGGTGAGGAGATTATGGAGAACATTACAGGCGTAACAAAAACTCAATTAGATTTAAGAAAAATAAATGAAATGGCTAAATTTGACTTACAAAATTTAGTTGGATTCTCTGCTAAGAAATATAATGATGAAGTTGAAGTAATTGCAAACAATATTATTTATGGTAGCAAACGTTTTGTGCTTATTGCTGGGCCTTCATCATCTGGTAAGACAACAACATCAAAAATGATTGAAAAGCATCTAAATTTACAAGGAAAAGGTTGTGTTTCAATATCTTTAGATGATTTTTATATAGATAGAAATAAAACTCCAAAACTTGCAGATGGCTCTTATGATTTTGAGAACTTTGATATATTAGATTTAGATAAATTCAATTCTTGTATCCAAGATTTAATAACATCATACGAAACAGATCTCCCTATTTTCGATTTCATAACAGGATCAAGAAAGAAAGAAACAAGGCACGTAGAAGTTACTGATCAAGATGTAATTGTTATTGAAGGAACTCATGCCCTAAACCCTAATCTTTTAAGATTAAACGATTCTCTATTCTATAGAGTTTATATTTGTGTATATTCAAACTTCCAAGTAGAAGGACAAACAATCATCCCAGCTAAGTTATTGAGATTTATGAGAAGATTAATTCGTGATGCCCAATCAAGAGGACAAGGAATTGAAGAAACTCTAAAGATGTGGAACCATGTTTGTGAGGGCGAAGATAAATATATTAAGCCATATAGAGTATCTGCAAATTATTTACTAGACACAACACATTTATATGAACCACTTTTATATCATACATATCTTGAAGGAATATTGAAAAAATCAAATAATGCCTATGGCAAAGAACTATTTGAAAAATTACAATATTGTGGATATCTAACAGAAGATGTAGTACCAGATGATTCTCTACTTTGGGAATTCTTAGTTAAAGGCACAGATACTAAAAAAATGTTGAAATAAATCTAAAGATTTAAATAATTAGCAAGCGCCACAAATACCTTTTCTGTTGCTATAGTATCACTCAATGCTCTATGAGCTTCTTCGTTTGTTATATTAAATCGTTTGCAAAGTGAATCTAAATTATATCTTGGAAGATTCAAATCAGAATCTTTTGCCATAATCATTGTATCCATCATTTCAAAATCAAACTTATAACCAAACTCTTCTGCATAGTGTTTTAAGATTTTTCCATCAAAACCAATAATATTTTGTCCGACCAAAATTGAACCTTGCGCATATTTTAAGAATGGTCCTATTACGTCTCTAATCAATGGAGCTTCTTCAAGCATAGCATCAGTGATATGATTTACGCTTTGAGCTGCTAAAGGCATAGGAATTTCAGGATCAACTAAAGTTGAGAATGTAGAAACAATCTCACCATTTTTCATTCTTACTGCAGCGATTTCAGCAATTCTTGGCATTACACCATCACGAATTAAATCTGTAGTTTCTAAATCAAGTACTGTAAATTCTTTTTCTCTAAGAAGCGGACAAATATATGGTCTTTCATCAAATAAAGTATAAACTTTATTAGAATCTTCATCTTCATAAGGAACCGGTGCTGGAACTTCTGTTTTTTTGATTTGTTTTTTCATGAAACGAATCTTTTCTTTTGTCTTTTCAACATCAATTCTACAAATCATAATATTATCTGCAAACATCATTAATTTTTTAGTCATAGAATCTTCTTCTAATGAACCATTTAAAATTAAATCATCACCAGGCTTAATATCATCAAGCTTGCACTTTTTAACCGTTTTTCTACGAACAAAGTGTAAGCACTTCATTATTGAATCTGTTGGATCTTTAACATTTAGAACATAAAATGTTCTTCCAGCTTTAGATACTTTCTTTTCAATGTTTAAAACAACTCCACAAATAGTAGCGCCTTGAACTGCTCTTGTATATTTGTTGATATATATTGGAGGATCTGGGAATGGAGAGCCCACTACAGGTAATTTTCCAGTAACCTCAACAATTCCATCGTCAACTATTCTAATTGTGTTATTTAGGGCGAATTCTTCGTCCTGTGGAATATCTACAACTTTAAACTTTATAATGTTTTTTGCATTGTATTTTTGATCAAGATAATCTGTTAATTCTTCTTTGAAGCCTTTGTTTTCGCAGAAGTATTTCAAAACATTGTCTATTGGAATAACAATATTGCAAATATTGTTTGCAATTGTTACAGATATTTCATTTGGAATATATTTACCATTAAACAATTTCAAATAATTTTCTCTTATATAGTCATTTACATATTTGAATACAACTTGCTCAGATAAAAGGATTTTAGAAAACTTTATCTTACAATGCACATTTTCTGGAATAAAAGATAATGTTGTATTTTCAATATCTGCTCGAACATTTATATTAAATTTTTCTTCATCGTTATAGATTTCATAAGGAACAATATATGTTAATGTTAAATTAACAATATTTTTTTCTTTATTATCTTCCGTAACAATGTTTCCTAAACGTAAATAAGAATATTTATTATCGGTAGCCGCATTAAATTTTTGTAAAAATGTGTTGCTATTCATTAAAGTTATCTACTAGCTCCTTTAATCTTGATAAAATATCTTCATTATTTACTATATCAATTTGTTTTCCATTTTTAAACAAGACTGACTTCTCTTTTCCGCCAGCGATACCAAAATCAGCCCCTTCAGACTCTCCAATGCCATTTACAATGCATCCCATTACCGCAATTTTGACATTTTTCTTAATATCTCGACAATATTGTTGCATTGCTTCTGCATAATCTTTTACTTTAATTTCTGTTCTTGCACATGTAGGACATGAAATAATCTCACAATATGGCTTATTGTACATATTGATAGCTTTTAAGATATCTTGAGCCGCATATACTTCTTTAATTGGATCGTCCGTTAAAGATACACGAATTGTATCACCAATGCCATCAATTAATAATGAACCAATTCCTACGGAATTTTTAATTAATCCTTGCGTATATGTACCAGCTTCAGTAACACCAATATGTAAAGGATATGGAACTTTTTCATGTAGTTTTCTATAAGCCCCAATCATATTTTTTACATTTGAAGATTTGCAAGATATAACTATGTTATCAAAATTCAATCTTCAAGAAGATGAACATGCTCAAGAGCGCTCTCTACCATACCATCAACTTGATTTAAATGCTTATATTTTTTATCAAGTGAACCACCGTTTACGCCGATTCTAATTGGAATATTTCTTTCTTTTAGATAATCAGCAAGATACTTCACTTTATCTAATGAACCAATATTTCCTGGGTTAATTCTAATTTTTGATGCACCATTATCTGCAGCTAGCAAAGCTAGATTTGATGAAAAATGAATATCTGCCACTACTGGGATGTGAACGTTTTTGACAATTTCTTTTAAAGCAAATGCACTTTCTTTATCTGGAATAGATAATCTAATTAGTTCGCATCCTGCTTTTTCAAGTTCAAGAATTTGTGCAATAGATCCCTCTATATCAGTCGTTTTTGTATTTGTCATTGACTGAATGATAATATCTTTGCCACCTATTTCTAAATTTCCAACTTTAACAATCTTTTCACTCATCTTATCACCCCAAGAAATGTAATAAATCTAAAGTAACAGCTATAAGTATTAAAACTCCAAGTCCCGCTAAATTAATTATTGCTTCAATCTTACGATTGTTTGGTTTTCTTCTAATTCCTTCTACAATACAAAATACAATTCTACAGCCATCAAGTGCTGGGAATGGCAATAAATTCATTACACCTAAAGATGCAGAAAGCACACATAGGCCAAATAATACTGCCATAAATCCATTTTGTGCCAATTGAGACAATACAGAGATAGCTGTAACGGTTCCGCCTAAATTTTCAGATACTTTTGCTGTTCCTTTAAACACATTGACAAAAGTCTTAAAAATTAAAGCAATTACATCACCGGTAAATTCAAATGAATGCCCTAATGCTTTAAAGAACGGCAATTTAGTTTGTTGAAATGAAACAGATATTCCAAGTCCATGGCCTGACATTTCTGTTGTGTTTCCATCTGGGTCAACATAATATCCATGATAATCTTGCAAATGAATTTGCAAATCCTTAAATTCACCATCTCTTAATACTCTAACAGTTACATCTTCTTTATCTTTCATCAAAGACTTCATTTTTGTTTGCTCTAATAAAGAATATGCATATTTACCATCAATTGTATAAATTACATCGTCAACTTTAAGTTGTTGTTCATATGCTGTATCTACATAATCATATGTACAATATACTTTAGGTAAAAAATCTCCAAATGAAACGAAAAATATTGTTATAAACAATATTGCAGATACCAAATTCATAAAAGCGCCAGAAAATAGTACAATTATTCTTTGCCATACTGGTTTAGAATTAAATGCACCTTCATTTGCTGAATCTGCATCTTCGCCATCAAATTGGCAATAACCGCCAATTGGGATACATCTTATTGAGAATTTTTCTCCAGTTTTTTTATTTTCTTTTTGAAAAATTTTTGGACCAAAACCTATTGAATATTCTAAGATTGTAAAATGAAAAATTTTACCTGCTACATAATGACCTGTTTCGTGAATCATTATCATTACCATCAATAAAAGAATAGCGACTAGCACATAGCCAATCCATTTTAAAACTTCTACAAATGTAATTGCAGTTAAAAACATCATATGTTCTTCTTTACAAACTCCCTTACGTCGTAATCAATTTTTTCAATATTGAATAATGATAAGGTATCCTTACAATCAAATTTATTAAATGCTTTTTCTATCATATTTGAAATGTCATAGAAGCCAATCTTATCTTGAAGATACATCTTTACAAGTTCTTCGTTTGCAGCATTCATAATAGTTGGATAGAATCCACGCTTTTCAGCAGCAAGCAAAGCAAGTCTTAAACATGGGAATGTATCAAAATCTACTTCCTCAAAATGAAGAACTAAATCCTTAAAAGATAATGGTGAGAATGTATAATCTCCTCTTTTTGGATATTGAAGCGCTACTTG
>CAMNMY010000002.1 GCA_946545105.1 uncultured Clostridia bacterium | reverse complement strand
AAATATAGGGTAGTTAAAGTCTTCGCCATAGTCTTTCCTGTGTATTTAAAATATGAATCATTGTCCCAAAATTTCAAATCAAGAATGACAAGCTCAGAATTTGTAATAGCTTTTTTAGTTTCATCATTCATGTCAACTTGTCCAGATGTATCTAGCGCATAATTAATGTTAGCTTCTTTTAATAGGGGAGCTACTTCATTTATAAAATGTGCAGAAAGAAGTGGCTCGCCACCAGAGAATGTTACGCCTCCATTTTGGCCGAAATAAGGCTTATATCGTTTAACTTTGTTAAATAGGTCTTCGGCTGAATAATCTTCGCCAGAAACGCCCCAAGTGTCAGGGTTATGACAATATACACAACGAAGAGGGCAACCATTTAGGTAGATGGCGTATCTAACGCCATCTCCATCTAATGTTGCTAGTGATTCAAAAGAGTGTATTCTCATTCTACATCTTCTCGTGGAATGTACGAGAAATAACTTCCTTCTTTTGCTCTAGAGATAATTTATTGAAGTTTACTGCATATCCAGAAACTCTTATTGTTAAGTTTGGATACTTTAATGGATTTTCCATTGCATCAATAAGCTTTTCTCTGTTTAAAACATTTACGTTTAAGTGGTGAGCGTTTTGAATGAAGTATCCATCTAGAATGCTTACCAAGTGATCAACTCTATCTTTGTTGTTCTTTCCTAATGTATTTGGAGTGATAGAGAATGTATTTGAAATACCATCTCTGCAGCAGCTATATTCAAGCTTAGCAACAGAGTTTAGTGAAGCTAGAGCTCCTTGGCAATCTCTTCCGTGCATTGGGTTAGCGCCAGGCGCAAATGGTTCGCCAGCTTTTCTTCCATCTGGAGTAGAACCAGTCTTTTTGCCATACATAACGTTTGACGTAATAGTTAAGATAGATAATGTATGCTTAGCACCTCTATATGCTTTTGTTTTGCATAATTCATTGTAGAAGAATTCTGTAACCCACTTAGCGATTCTATCTACTCTATCATCATCATTACCATATTTAGGGAATTCACCTTCAGTTTTGAATTCAGTAATAATACCTCTTTCATCCTTTATTGGAGTAACTTGTGCATATTTAATAGCAGATAGGGAATCAACCAAAACAGAAAGACCTGAAATGCCAAATGCCATCAATCTTTCAACGTTTGTATCGTGAAGAGACATCATTAATCTTTCATATGCATATTTGTCGTGCATATAGTGAATAACGTTCATTGTATTAACATATAATTTAGCCATCCAAGCAGCATAAAATTTGAAAGATTCTAATACATCTTCATATTTTAGTACTTCTTCGTCATATACTTTGCCTTCTGGAGCAACTTGAATTCCATGGATTTCATCCTTACCACCATTTAGGGACATTAACAAAACTTTTGCTAAATTACATCTAGCTCCGAAGAATTGCATTTGCTTTCCAACCTTCATTGCAGATACACAACAAGCAATAGCATAATCGTCCCCATAAGTCTTTCTCATGACATCATCATTTTCATATTGAATAGAATCTGTATCAATAGAAACTTGAGCACAGAAGTCCTTAAATGGTTTTGGCAAATCTTCTGACCAAAGGATTGTAATGTTTGGTTCGGCAGATGGTCCTAGGTTATATAGAGTTTGTAGCATTCTATAAGAAGTTTTTGTTAGAAGAGGTCTTCCATCTTCAGCAATACCACCTTCAGAAGTTGTAACCCATGTTGGGTCTCCCGCAAATAGTTCATTGTATTCTGGAGTTCTTAAGTGTCTTACCAATCTTAATTTAACTACTAAATCATCGATTAATTCTTGAGCAGTAGCTTCTGTTAAAGTTCCTTCTTTTAAATCTCTTGTAATATAGATATCTAAGAATGTTGTAATTCTACCGATTGAGTTAGCGGCACCATTTTGTTCTTTAACAGCACCAAGGTATCCAAAGTATAACCATTGAATAGCTTCTCTTGCATTTGTAGCTGGCTTAGAGATATCAAAACCGTATAGGGCAGCTTGATCCTTTAGAGCTTGCATGAAATCTAATTGCTTAGCAACATCTTCGATTAAGTGGATGTTTTCTTCGCTCATTTCATTTTCTCCAAGCTTAGCCTTATCTAATTTCTTTTGTTCCATTAGGTAGTCCATACCATATAGGGCAATTCTTCTATAGTCACCAATAATTCTTCCTCTACCATAAGCATCAGGAAGACCAGTCAAAATACCGCAGTGTCTAGCTTTTTTCATATCATCTGTGTATGCTTTGAAAACAGCAGTGTTATGAGTTGTTCTATATTTGAACTCATCTCTAATGTTTTCACCGATTTCATAACCATAAGCTTTACAAGCTTGTTCGCTCATTCTAAATCCAGCAAATGGTGAAATAGCTCTCTTTAAAGGTTCATCTGTTTGAAGACCAACAATTATGTCGTCTTCCTTAATTACGTAACCTGGCTTAAAAGCAAAAACAGTAGAAACAGTATGAGTATCAATATCTAATACTCCACCTTTTTCAAATTCTTGACGTAGTAAATCATCTAATCTTGCTCTAACACGTTGTGTTCTTTCTGTAGGGCCTTGTAAGAATTCTGGTCCATCAAGATAAGGTGTGTAATTTAAATTAATGAAATTTCTAAGATTGATTTCTTTAGTCCAATCTCCTTCAACAAATCCTCTCCATGCATCCATAAGTGCACCTCCTATAATAAAAAAATCGACCCGAGCTACTATTTGCCCAGACGGTCGACCAAGAAACTTTCTTGCTCCCATGTGGTTGTCCACAAATCCGTCAGTTACAAGAAAGGGATATTCGCTTTTGTCATTCTTATAATACCATACTTCATATGATATATGAAACCAAATATATGTAAAATTTTCGCATATTGCATTAGAAGATTTATGATTATTATAATGATATTAGAGTTATATAGGGGAAGAATAAGTATGTATTTAAATGACAAAGAAGAAAGCATAATAGGGAAATTATTATTTTTAATGGAAAAATCAAGCGATAAAGACAAATATGAGTTTGCATGGGAAAGTGGAACAACGGTTATAGGATCTCCTGTAGCAACATATGAATCGGATAATGGATTGGAAGTAGATGAACCTGGATTTGAAGAATATTGGGCGATAGCGATAAAAATAATTAATGTAATTAAATCAGGGCCAGAAATAGGTGAAATATCGCCAGATGGAGTATTTGAAATTTCTTATCACAATGTGCCGATAAAATATTCAAAGTTATGATATAAGGATAAAAAGCAGCGAAGAGACGCTGCTTTTTGCATAATTGAAAGATGACTAAAATAAAAGTATAATTAAAAATAGGGGGATTGATTATGAAAAAAGGTTTAAAAATTACATTAATCACCATCGCAGTAATCATTGGTTTAGTCATTGTTGCTGCTGGTTCATTTGTAGCGTACATATTTGCTAGCTATTCAAGACTAGGGGATATGGATTTAACTATTAATCAAAATGCCACATTAGATATGGTAGATGTAAATACACAATATTCTATATCTACATATAACATAGGCTTTGGTGCTTATTCACAAGACTATACATTCTTCCTAGATACAGGTTATGATGATAATGGAAATCCAACTTGTGGTCATTGGTCAAAGGGTAGAAGTAAAGACGAAGTCTTATTTAACACTAATGGTGCAATATCTACAATCAAAGAATTAAATGCAGATTTTATGTTATTCCAAGAAGTTGATACAAAATCTACAAGATCATATAAGATTAATCAACATGATATGATTACAAATGAATTTAAAACATTTGATAATATTCATTGTGTTAATTTCCATAGTGCTTATTTACCATATCCACTATATGATATGCATGGTTCTGTAAATGCTGGATTAACATCTTTATCTAAATACAAGATGCAATCTGCAAAGAGATATCAATACACAATAGCTGATGATTTATCTAAGTTATTCGATTTGGATAGATGTTTCTCTGTGTATACAGTAAATATGGCAAACAACAAGACATTATATATTGTTAATTCGCATATGTCTGCGTACGATAAGGGTGGCACAATAAGAGAAAAGCAAATGGCTGAATTAAATGGATTCTTAAAGAAGTGTCAAGATGAAGGCGCTTATGTAATCGTAGGTGGTGATTTCAACCACGATTTAGTAACATATAATCCTTTGTATTCATATACTGATGAAAATAGAGCATATGGCGTAACAAAGAAAGCTCCAGATTGGGTTGCATATATGTTTGATAAAGAGGGCAAATCTCCAATTATCGATGGCTATACAATTTATGCAGCGGATAATAATCCAACATGCAGAAACAATGATATCGAATGGGAAGAAGGAAAGACTTTTGTATGTACTGTTGATGGATATATTGTTTCTAACAATGTAAAAGTTAACAAGATTGAAGCAATAAAGACTAAGCAAGGAAAGAAGGGCGTTGATGGATTTGCATTCTCTGACCACGAACCAGTTTATATGGAATTCGCATTGGTTGGATAAGTCGAAATTTGACGCGCGAGTATTATAATAATATAATATAATAAGTTAGTTCTTAACGTAAGGTATAAATGGAGGGTGTTGTTATGGCAACAAGAAAAGAGATAAAAGAGAACGCAAAAAACCAATTAGATAATAATATCTTTAGCAGCAAATGGCTAATGCTAACACTAGTTCTACTAGTATATGAAATAGTTATCGGTGCAGTTGGTGGCGTAAGCACACGTTATAATGGAGCTGGCGATATGTCTGCCGGAGCACTTGCAATATTTGCATTTATTGAATTAGTGCTATTTGTTGCAGCAATCATTATTACTGGACCTTTAGCATATGGTATTTGTAGAATCCTAACAGGATGCGCAAGAGATAAAAAACAAGCAGATTTTGTAGATTTAGGCGTTGGCTTTAAAGAATGCATGAGTGATGCAATTCTACTTTCAGTAGTAAGCAAGATTTTAATCGTTCTATGGACATTATTATTTATCATTCCAGGTATTATTAAGTCTTATGCATATTCTATGGCATTCTACATTCAACAAGATCAAAAGAATAAGGATTGGAGATTCTGTATTGATAAGAGCCAAGAAATGATGAAAGGCCACAAGTGGGATCTATTTGTATTAGATTTAAGTTTTATTGGTTGGTATATAGTAGGTCTTCTATGCTTAGGTATTGGTACATTATTTGTAACACCATATCATCAAATGGCTAGAGCAAACTTCTATCTAGAATTAAAGAAAACTTTTGCAGAAGAAGATTTAGATGAAGTTACTGAGGATGAAGCAGAAGATGAAGTTGATGACGTTTTTGAAGGTGACGTAATCGAAGGCGAAGTAGAAGATAAATAATATATTTAGTTTTAACAATAAAGAAACGCTGTCCTAAAAGGGGCAGCGTTTCTTCGTGTATAGATATAATAGCAACTACTTGCTAAGCTTCATAATTGGTTAAGATTCTTTTAGACGTATTAGAAGAAATCTCAATGAAGATTCTGTAATAGATAAAGAATAATGAATTAATCTTGCTATTAATAGCAAACAATGATAAATTATGTTATTGATAGAAAGAGGATTATATGAAAGCAGCATTTTTTGATTTAGATGGTACATTACTTCCAATGGACGAAAAGAAATTCGTCAATGGTTATTTTGGCTTATTAATTAAAAGATTAATATCTAAGGGTTTTCCTATAGAAAAAGAATCTTTTGTAAAGGCCATTTGGTATGGTACTGATGCTATGAGAAAAAATGATGGATCAAAAACGTGTGCTCAAGCATATTGGGACGCTTTTATGTTGGCATATCCAACTTTAAAGAAAGAAGAAATTAAGCCAGCGTTTGAAGAGTTCTATGCAACAGATTTTAAATATTCAGGGCAGTTTTGCGAAGAGCCACATAAAAACCTTCAAGGCATCATAGATGCGGTTAAAGAAAAAGTAGATTATATTATCCTTGCAGGCAATCCAATGTTTCCAACTTGTGGCATGAATACAAGATTAGAAATTGCAGGGGTTAAACCTGAATCTTTTGATTTTATTCCAGATTATGAAGATATGCATTATGCAAAGCCAAACAAATTATATCTACAAGAATTAATGGACAAATTTGATTTAAAACCAGAAGATGTAATTTATTTTGGAAATTCTGAAAAAGAAGATGGAAGACCAGCAAAAGAATTAGGTATTAAATTTTATTTAACAGGAAATATCGTAAAAGAAGAAGGGAGTGATAACTCATTCCCTTCAATAGATTTCCAAGACATTCCAACTTTATTTAATTAATTTTATTTTATAAAATTAGGTTTCTTGAATGAGATGCGATATAACGCTATGCAGAACAATGTTCCAAGCGTATATATTGCTAGTGCTTCTGTAGCTACTAAAAATCCAAATTGTACCCAATAAGCAAATTCTAATGAGCCATATGCCCACATCCATAAAAGAGGTAGGAAGAAAGCGTTTCCAAGTATTGGCCAAAGTCCGCCAACAATAATTCTTACTACTCTTAAGATGTTTTCTCTTGCTTGATATTTATCTAGCGCAAGTGCATGTTCTTCGCCTTCTACTTCAATAAATGGCTTTTGCTTAATCAATCTTCCTGTGAAATATGTCATAGTTGCTGCAACTAATGTTATGGCACTGCCTAAGAAAATATCTATTACAGTACAGCCAGTAACAAGGTTAGCTAGCATACAGCCAATCCATAAACCAATAATTGATTCTGGCATAAACAATGGAAGTAAAGTTAAAGCTTCACTTGGTCTAAATTGTATAGCACCTGATGCGATTGGAAATACTACAAATGTTAATGCTACATAAAGGGCAGCCACGATTGCGGCTCTTGTGATTCTACGTGTTGTAAGATTCATTTTAAATACCTCGGTTGTTTTATTGAAGTGTTGTCCGAAAACCTTCGCAAATACAATAGCACACATATAAAACAATGCACAACCAAATTGAGATAAGTATTTTTTTTAAGAATTGATATTATTAAACATATATTTAAATGTGAGCCATTAAAAGCATATAGAAACTTAAAGAATCAATCTTGTATTGGTTCTTATTTATGTTATCCTCAATTAGTTCTCGACAGGTTTTAGGAGATTTATCTAACTTGTTTCTCAATCTACAAGTTTTAATTTGTTCTTCGCCACGAGGGCCTTCTTTTTCAATGAACCAATTGATAATTAAATCTTTTTCTTCCTCACTAAGAGGCTTATTCAAATCTTCCATAATTTTATATTATCAAAATATGATAAAATCTTAAAGAGAGGATTATTATATGATATATGTTGTTTGTACTAATAAATTAGAAAAAGAAAATGTAGACATATTCCTAAAGGCTGCACTTGAACACGCAAAGATGTCTAAAGGAATAGATGACGGATGTATTGCATTTGATGTATCTCAATATAATGAAGATACAAAAGAAGTAGTGTTCTTTGAAAGATGGGAGAGTATGGAGTGCTTACAAAAACACGCAGAAAGATGCAAAGGATTGCCACTTTTAGACATACTAAATAGCTCAAGATTCGATAAAAATTTAAAAATATATACAATATTGTAATTCCTTATTGACATATATAAAAAAAAGAAATTATAATAACAGCGATATGAAAACACGTCTATTTAACAACGAATATTACTTTTACGGATACTATTATTATAGTTGTTAAGTTTTGCGCGGTTTTTTATTGAACTAAAAATTAAACAGAGAAAAATAAAAGAAATTGAAAACCGCCACAAAAAGATGGCGGTTTTTTAATTGATGGAGATGAATATATGATTATTATTGTTAAACAAAATTACGAAAAAGAGCAATTGGACTCATTAACAAATTGGATTAAATCTCAAAACGTTAAAATTGATGTCTCAAAAGGCCAAAACAACTTAATCTTAGGATTAGTTGGTGATACATCTAAGATAGATATTGATCTTATTAGATCATTAGATATCGTAGAAGATGTTAAGCGTATCCAAGAACCATTTAAGTTGGCTAATAGAAAGTTCCATCCACAAGATACTATTGTTGATGTGTGCGGCCACAAATTTGGCGGTAACAACTTCCAATTCATTGCTGGACCTTGCTCGGTTGAGTCAGAAAAGCAAATTATAGGAATTGCCCAAGCTGTTAAAGAAGCAGGCGCAAACCTTTTAAGAGGTGGTGCATTCAAACCAAGAACATCTCCATACGCTTTCCAAGGATTAAAAGCTGAAGGCTTACAGCTATTGCTAAAAGCTAAGAAAGAAACAGGTATGCCAATTGTTACAGAACTTATGGCTGAAAAGTATATTGACCTATTTGCCGACGTAGATGTAATTCAAATTGGTGCTAGGAACATGCAAAACTTTGACCTTCTAAAGGCAGTAGGTAAATTAAATAAACCTATTTTATTAAAGAGAGGTTTAGCAAATACAATTCAAGAATGGTTGATGAGTGCAGAATACATTATGAGTGAAGGTAACGAAAACGTTATTCTTTGTGAAAGAGGTATTAGAACATTCGAACCTGCTACAAGAAACACATTAGACTTGTCAGCAATTCCACTTGTTCAAGAAATGACACACTTACCAATTATCGTTGACCCATCTCATGCTTCTGGTATTGCTAGATTGGTAGAACCAATGTCTCTTGCATCAGTAGGCGCTGGATCAAATGGTTTAATTATTGAAGTACATAACGATCCACCACATGCTCTATGCGATGGTGCACAATCACTTCGTCCAGAACAATTCGCTGAAGTAGTTAAGAAAGTAGATGTAATGTTACCACTTGTTGGAAAGGTTAGAAGCTAATGAATATTGGTATTATTGGATTAGGATTGATAGGTGGTTCTTTCGGAAGAGCAATAACTTCTAGAACTTCACATACAGTATATGGACTTGCATTGCATGAAGAAACAATGCAAAAGGCTGAACTTTGTAAGGCTATTCATCATAGATTAACAAAAGAAAATGCTAAAGAACTAGATATGTTAATCATTACTCTATACCCAAGAGAAATTGAAAAGGCTATAGATGAATGGGCCCCATATTTAAAGAAAGGCTGTATTGTTATTGACTGTGGTGGTACAAAGAGAAGCATCATGGAAAAGATGAGAGATGCTAGACATATGTACGAAGGTATTTACTTTGTAGGTGGCCACCCAATGGCAGGAAGAGAATTTAGCGGTTTTTCTCATTCACAAGCATCTTTATATGATAAAGCTACATTCTTAATCGTTCCAAACAAAGCTCCAATTGAAGTTTTGGTGAAGATTAGAGACTTTGCAAAAGAGATTGGCTTTGAAGGATTAGTTATTACAACAGCTCAAGAACACGATGAAATGATTTCATTCACATCTCAATTGGCTCATATCGTTTCAAGTGCTTATATTAAGAATCCACTTGCTACTACACACTATGGATTCTCTGCTGGTTCATTTAGAGATATGACAAGAGTTGCTAGATTGAATCCTCAAATGTGGTCAGAGTTGATGCTTGAGAATAGAGATTATCTAGTTGAACAAATTGAAGTGCTACAAAAGAATCTTCAAGATTATAAAGAAGCTCTTCAAAATAATGATAAAGAACAATTAGAAAAACTACTTGATGAAGGTAGAGTAATTAAAGAAGAAGTAGAATCTTTAAGAGCAAAGAAATTACAAGAGAGAATTAAAGAATGATAGTAAATGTAAATGCGTCAAGAAACTACGATATTGAAATAGCAAGAGATACTCTAATTAAGGTTGGAGACGAGATTGCTGCGATTAAGAACAAGTGTAATGTTTGTATTATCTCAGACGATACAGTATATGGTCTATATGGAGAGATAGTATTTAAATCATTAAAGGATGCAGGGTTTAATCCTTGTGTTTATACATTTGAGCACGGCGAAAAGAGTAAAAATTTGAATACGTATATTAAAATTCAAGAGTATTTGGCTTCAAATAACTTCAAACGTAGCGATTTAATAGTAGCGCTTGGTGGTGGAGTTGTCGGCGATCTTGCAGGTTTTGTGGCAAGTACTTATATGAGAGGAATCGATTTTGTACAAGTGCCTACAACACTTCTTGCTATGATAGATTCATCAGTTGGCGGTAAGACTGCGGTAGATTTACCAAACGGAAAGAATCTAGTTGGAAGCTTCTATCAACCAATTAGAGTTATTATTGACTTGAAGACTTTGGATACTCTTCCATGTTCTGAATATAAGAACGGAATGGGCGAAGGAATTAAATACGCTATGCTTATGAATGGCGAACTTGAAAGTATTGTTACTGCAGGAGTTACTTGTTCATCAAATATAGATAAGTTTGTTGAGCTTTGCATTAGATACAAAAAATATATTGTAGAAGAAGACGAGAAAGAATCTAACTTTAGAAGACTTTTGAACCTTGGACATACATTTGCACATGCTATAGAAAAGTTGAGTGATTATACAATCCCTCATGGTGTAGCAGTAGCACAAGGTTTGAAGATTATATCTGATATTTCTAAAAAGCAAGGTAAAATTGCTCAAGTAGCATATGATAAATTAATAATGCTTTTAGATAGATATGATATGCATATAGATAAAGAATATTCAATGGATGAAATGCTTGAGGTTATCAAGTTAGATAAAAAGGCAGAAGGCGATTCTGTTAATGTAGTTATGCCTTATGCTTTTGGCGATTGTAGAATCGAAAAGATAAAGATTGAGGACTTAAAATAAATGAAGGCTTTTTTAGAACCAGCTAAAATGGGCGGTAGTGTAAATGCTATAGCATCAAAATCATATGCACATAGAATGCTTCTATGCGCAATGTTGTCTGAAAAAGAAGTGGTTCTAAAAGGAACAACATTTTCAAAAGATATAGAAGCGACACTAAATTGTGTTAAAGCACTTGGTTCACAAGTTCAACAAAAGAAAGACGAATATATTATAAAGAAATCTAAAATCGATGAAGAGAACATTGTTCTTGATTGTATAGAAAGTGGATCAACACTAAGATTCATTTTGCCAATTGCCTTAGCGCTAGGTAAAAAGTGTAAAGTTATTGGCAAGGAAGGTTTAGCAAAAAGACCACTTAAAGATTTATTGGATACTTTACGTGCACATGGCGCAGTAATAGATGGCGATTCTTTGCCACTTGAGATATCAGGAAAATTAACAAGTGGAGACTATAAGATTAAAGGAGATGTTTCGTCTCAATATATAACAGGCCTTTTAATGGCGTTGCCACTTTTGGATGGAGATAGCACAATATCTATTGAAGGCGAGATGGTATCATCTAAATATATTGATATAACAAAAGATGTTTTAAAAGACTTTGGAATAAAGGTTGAAGATTTAGATGGTGGATTCTATATCCCAGGTAATCAAAAATATATTCAACAAAAAGAATTAAGAGTTCAAGGCGATTGGTCTAACGCAGCATTTTGGTTAGCACTAGGTGCACTAAATTCTGAAGTAAAGATAAATGGATTGTTCTTTGAATCTGTTCAAGGAGATAGAGAGATTATTCAAATCTTGATGAATATGGGAGCAAAGGTGTCTTTAAGAGGAACACAAATAATTGTTTCGCCAAATAAATTACACGCAATCACGTTGGATGCGAAAGATATTCCAGATTTAGTTCCAATTGTAAGCATTGTTATGGCACACGCTGATGGTATATCTATAATTAAGAATGTAGATAGACTAAGAATAAAAGAAACAGATAGACTTAAAGCGGTTTTAGATGTTCTAAAGATAATGGGAATAAAAGCAAGATATGTAGATAATGAACTACAAATCTTAGGCGGAAAGATAAATGCGTTTGAAGTAGATAGCTACAATGACCATAGAATGGTTATGATGGCAGCTATTGCTGCATCAAAAGCAGATGGAAAATGTATAATTAACAATATAGAGGCAGTAAATAAGTCTTATCCAAACTTCTTTGAAGATTATAAATTGTTGGGAGGCAGAGTAAATGTTAAATAAATTGAATGTTGAAATAATCGGCGCATCTCACGCAGATAGAATTACACTAAAAGTTCAAGGCCTTCCAAAAGGAAAGAAGATTGATTTGGAAGAATTACAACAATTTGTAAACAGAAGAAGAGCAAAGACATCTGCATACTCAACAAAGAGAATAGAGCAAGATTTAATTCATATAGCATCTGGAATGGATGGAGATGTGTTAAATGGAGATCTATTTGAAGCTTACGTTTTGAACACAAACACAAAATCTCAAGATTATGATAATTTGAAATTTACACCAAGACCATCTCATGCAGATTATGTAGCATATGTTAAATGGAATGGAATGCAAGATATGAGAGGTGGTGGCAAGTTCTCTGGTCGTATGACTGTTGCTTTATGTATTTTAGGTGGAATTGCTAAACAACTATTGAAAGAATATGGAATAGATGTTGAGGCGTATGTTTCATCTATTGGTAGCATATCTACAGGTTCATATAAAGAAGCTTTACCTACACTTAGCGATATTCAAAAGTTAGATTCATCATTTAGAGTTTTAAAGAATGAAGATAAGGTAAATGCGTTAATTGAAGATGTAGCATCTAAAGCAGATTCAATAGGCGGAACAATTGAATGCATTGTATATAATCCACCTGTTGGGCTATCTGATACACTTTTGGATTCTATGGAAGGAAAGATTGCTCAAAGCCTATTTGCAATACCAGCAATAAAGGGCGTGGAGTTCGGCGCAGGCTTTGATATTGCGCAAATGCGTGGCTCTCAAGCAAATGATGAATTTTATTACGATAATGACAAAAAAGTGAAGACGTATACGAATAATAATGGCGGAATCAATGGTGGAATAACCAATGGAATGCCTATTTTGATGCGTGTAGCCGTAAAGCCAACGCCATCAATTGGTATTGAACAAAGAACAATTAATCTTCAAACAAAAGAGAATGTTACTCTTCAAATTAAGGGACGTCATGACGCTTGTATCGTACCAAGAGCAGTAGCACCAGTTGAAGCTGCAGTAGCTATATCTATGTTGGATAGTATATTGGAGGCAAACAATGATTGATGAATTAAGAAAAGAAATAGATAAATTGGATAATGAAATAGTTGCGCTACTAGATAAGCGTTTTGATTGCTCTAAAGCTATTGGCGAAGAGAAGAAGAAAATTCAAAAGCAAGTGCTTGACCAATCTAGAGAGCAAATAATTCTAGAAAAGGTAGCAAGTGCATCTTCAAAAGATCATGCTCCATATATACAAGAGATATACAAAAAGATTATGGAACAATCTAGGGAGTATCAAAATAAATAATGGCAGAATATGGTTTAATTGGCAAAAAACTTGGTCATAGTTTTTCAAAGATAATTCATGAACAAATGGGTTATGGATATGATCTTGTTGAATTAAGAGAAGAAGAAGTCAAAGACTTTGTATTGTCTAGAAAGTACAAGGGCTTCAATGTTACTATTCCTTATAAAAAAACTGTTATGCCATATTTGGACTTTATTGATGAAGAAGCAAAAGCTATCGGTTCCGTAAACACAATTATCGAAAAAGATGGAAAGTTATGTGGATATAATACAGATATCTACGGCATGGAATATGCATTTAAATATGCAAATATTGATATTAAAGATAAAAAGGTAATTATATTAGGTTCAGGCGGTACTTATGAAACTGCAAACTATCTAGCTCATAAATGGGGCGCAAAAGAAGTAGTTAGAATAAGTAGAAGCGGTGAAGATAACTACGAAAACATTTCAAAGCACTACGATGCAAATATAGTCATTAATACAACACCTGTAGGAATGTACCCAAATAATCAAGATTGTTTAATCGATTTAAAGAACTTCAAAAACTTAGAAGGCTTTTTCGATGCAATCTATAACCCTCTAAATACAAATATGTTATTAGACGCCAAGCAAATCTTGGAAGGAACTAGATGCTCTAATGGACTTAGAATGCTAGTTGCACAAGCTAAAAAAGCAAGGGACTTGTATTTCAATACAAAAATGGATGATAATATAATAGAAAAGATATTGGAGGGGATCAATATGAGTAAAATTAACATTGTTTTGATGGGAATGCCAGGAAGTGGCAAATCAACAGTTGGAAATGCGTTGGCTAGAAAGTTGGGAAGACCATTTATTGACACCGACGAAGTTATTATTGAAAGAGAAGGACTTCATACTTCAAAAATCATTGAACAAAAGGGCGAACCATATTTTAGAGATAGAGAAACAGAAGTTGTTATGGAAGTTTCTAAGCTTCAAGGTTATGTTATTGCTACAGGCGGTGGCGTAGTTTTGAGAGAAGAAAATATGAAAGCTTTAAAGCAAAATGGTATTGTTGTTTTCCTAGATAGAAACATATTGAATCTTTCAAAAGATGGAAGACCTTTATCTCAAGGTGAAGATGCTCTTCAAAAATTATATAAGGAAAGAATTGATCTATATACAAAGTATGCTGATATTACAGCAGATAGCAATATCCCAGTAGAAGGTGTAGCAGATAGTATAGTTTCTGATTTATGGGGCAAAATCTAATTTTGATTAATTAATATATAGGCTTGCTAGAAATGGCAAGCCTTATTTTTTTTAGAACAAGAATCCGAATCCAAATACGGCAGCAACACAAACAACAGCAACGATAGCAAGATTAATCTTAAAGAATGATAGGATTAATGCTATTGCTGTTCCTATTATTGCAGTATAGATACTTCCGGTAGCAAAGAAGATTGCTGGGAATGTTAATGCTGCCAATACTGCATATGGCATATAGAATAAGAATGATTGTACATATTTAGATTTAATCTTTTTCTTTAAGAAAGTAATTGGAATAAATCTAGGAAGATATGAGGCAAGAGCCATAATTACAACACTAAGAATTTGATATTGCATCTTCAGGCGCCTCCTCATTAGATTTTTCTTTTTGCTCATCTTCTTCAATCTTTATTGGGAATACAAATGCTGTAATTCCAGCAGCAACTATTGCAGAGATGATTACTCTAACTCCAGAAGAAACATGATCTTTAACATATGGAGTGAAATAGAATAAGCAAGATATAGCAATTGCTATAACTATACAAATAAGAATTGGCTTAGACTTTTTTGCAGGTGGAACAATGATTGCTATGAACATACAATATAGAGCAATAGCCATTGCTACTTGTAATGATTCTGGCATAATGTTGTTTATAACGCCACCCAAAAGTGTTCCTACTGTCCATCCAATAAAAGGGGCAATAGATAATCCCATAAAATATTTAAAGTTCAACTTTTCTTTTGCAAGAGTTGCTATAGCAAAGATTTCATCTGTAATGAATCCTGCCATTATTAATCTCTTCCAAGTTGGAGTTGTTTCATCTAATTGTTGAGATAGAGATAAACTCATTAAGAAGTATCTTGCGTTTATAACTAAAACTGTTATGAAGATTTCGAATATAGCAGCTGCCTCTGCCATTAATGTAACGCCAGCAAATTGACCAGCCGAAGTAATGTTAGATGCAGAAAGAATTGTTGCTAACCAGAAAGGCATACCCTTTTGAACTGCATAAACGCCAAATGAAAAAGAAACAGCAAGGTAGGCAAAGCCTACTGCAAGACCATCTAATAATCCATTTTTAAAAGTAAATTTCTTTTCCATCGCAAGCATTATATTCTTT
>CAMNMY010000001.1 GCA_946545105.1 uncultured Clostridia bacterium | reverse complement strand
TTATATATCGTTGAAGAATTAGAGCCAGTAATTGAAGAACAAGTTAAATCTTGGGGAATCAATTGCGTAGGTAAAGAAATCTTCACGGTTCAAGGTGAATATAGTGCAAATATGGTTGCCAAAGCAATTTTAGGAAAGGGAACAGAATTCGATGCTCCAGCACAAGCTCCAGCTCGTCCACCAATCCTTTGCCCAGGATGTCCACATAGAGCAACATTCTCACTATTAAAGAAATTAAAGATTCATGCTGCAGGAGATATTGGATGTTACACATTAGGTGCTGTTGCTCCTCTATCTGTTATCGATACAACAGTTTGTATGGGTTCTTCTATATCTACACTTCATGGTATGGAAAAAGCTAAAGGTAAGGATTACATCAAAAACTGGGTAGCAGTTATTGGTGATTCTACATTCCTACATACAGGCGTTAACTCATTGATGAACATGGTTTATAACCAATCAACAGCTACAGTTATGATTTTAGATAACTCAACAACTGGTATGACAGGTCACCAAGACCACGCTGCAACAGGAAAGACATTGATGGGACAAGAAGTTAAGCCAATCCTTCTAGATGAATTATGTAGAGGTATGGGCGTAAAGAATGTTACTGTTGTAGATGTTTACGATCAAGAAAAGTTAGAAAAAGTTATTAAAGAAGAAATCGCAAAAGATGAATTAAGCGTTATCATTGCTCAATCTCCTTGTGCACTTCTAAAGAGTTATGTTCCAAAGGGTAAGTGCATAACAATTCCAGACAAATGTAAGAAGTGTGGAATGTGCTTAGTACCTGGTTGTCCTGCTATCACAAAGAAGGCAGACGGAACAGTTGTTATAGATGACACTATGTGTAATGGATGTGGTCTATGTATGCAAAGATGTAAATTTGGAGCAATAGAGAGGGTAAGCAAATAATATGGAAACAAAGAATATTATGATTGTTGGCGTAGGTGGCCAAGGTACATTATTAACAAGTAGAGTTTTGGGCGGTATTATTACTGCTGCTGGATATGATGTTAAATTATCTGAAGTTCATGGTATGGCTCAACGTGGTGGTTCAGTTGTTACATTCGTAAGATACGGAGATAAAGTTTATGAACCAATCGTTGAAGAAGGAAAAGCAGATGTTTTAATCGCATTTGAAAGACTAGAAGCTTTAAGATATGCACACTTCTTAAAGAAGGGCGGCGTTCTAATTGTAAACGATCAAAGAATTGATCCAATGACAGTTGTAACAGGAGCATTTACATATCCAGAAAACATTATTGAGGATTTATCTAAGAAATATAACGTTATTAGAGTTAATGCAATGGATGAAGCCAAGAAACTTGGAAACACAAGAGTGTTCAATACAATTATTGTTGGCGTTGCTGCAAAGCATATGGATTTCAAGAAAGAAGAATGGCTTGATGTTATTGAAAAGACTGTTCCACAAAAGACTATTGATATTAACAAGAAGGCTTTTGAAGTTGGATATGAACTATAAGGTGTAATATGGCAAAGATAGAAATTAATTTAATAGATGGAAGAAGAATGGTTGCTGAGCTTTATGAAGACAAGGCACCTATCACATGTAAGAACTTTTTAGATTTAGTAGATAAGGGATTCTATACTGGATTAATTTTCCATAGAGTAATTCCTGGCTTTATGATTCAAGGTGGTGGTATGTACCAAACTCTTGAAGAAAAGAGAGGTGCAACCCCAATTAAAGGTGAGTTTACAGCCAATGGAGTTAAGAATCCAATTAAACATACACTAGGTGTATTGTCTATGGCTAGAACAATGGATCCTAACTCAGCTACATCACAATTCTTTATTTGTGTAGATGATACTCCACATTTAGATGGACAATATGCTGCATTTGGAAAATTGATTGATGAAGAATCAGAAAAAGTTGCTATAGATATTTCGAATGTTAAAACAGTTAGTTTTAGATGGTATGATGATTTACCACTAACACCAATTGTTATTGATTCAATAAAAAGAATTAGAGAGGATTAATTAAAATGATTTGGGCTAAAGAAGAAACATTGCCAAGAGAAGAGATAGAGGCAATCCAATTAGAAAAATTAAAGAAATTGGTTAAGAGAATGTATGATGGAGCTCCATATTTCAGAAAGAAAATGGATGATTTAGGATTAAAGCCAGATTGCATTCAAACAATAAAGGACGTTCAAAAGCTTCCTTTCACAACAAAGCAAGAAATGAGAGATAATTACCCATTCAAAATGCTTATGGTTCCAATGAGTGATATTGTTAGAATTCACGCATCTTCAGGAACAACAGGAAAGCCAACAGTAGTTGCTTACACAAAAGCAGATTTAGAGATGTGGGCAGAATGTGTTGCTAGATTAGCAGTAGCTGGTGGCGCAACAAAAGATGATATAGCACAAATTTGTTTTGGATATGGTATGTTTACTGGTGCTTTAGGATTGCACAATGGTCTTGAAAAAGTTGGCGCTGCTATTATTCCATCTTCAACAGGTAATACACAAAAGCAATTACTTTATATGAAAGATTTCGGTTCAACACTTTTAGT
Source organism: uncultured Clostridia bacterium (assembly GCA_946545105.1). The sequence goes on along the minus strand of CAMNMY010000001.1, from coordinate 13,531 downwards.
TGCAACTCCATCATATGCTATGAGAATCGCTGAAGTTGCTAAAGAAATTGGTATAGACCCAAAGAAGGATTTGAAATTGAAGATTGGTCTTTTAGGTTCAGAGTTATTAACTGAAGCTATGAGAACTGAATTGCATAAAGTATATGGGGAAGATATGTTAATCACTCAAAACTATGGTATGAGTGAGTTGATTGGACCAGGTGTATCTGGAGAATGCGAATATCTTTGTGGTATGCACGTAAATGAAGATCACTTCTTAATCGAAATTATCGATCCTGTTACAGGTGAAGTTTTGCCAGCAGGCGAAAAGGGCGAAGTTGTTATTACTTGTCTAGATAAGGAAGCACTTCCTTTAATTAGATATAGAACAAGAGATATTTCAAGATTATTCTATGAAAAATGCAAATGCGGAAGAACAACAGTTAGAATGGAAAATCTATCTGGAAGAACAGACGATATGTTGAAGATTCGTGGTGTTAATGTATTCCCATCACAAATTGAAGAAGCATTATTGGGTATTGATGGCATTGGACCTAACTATGAAATAGTTGTAGAGAAGAATGGAAGTTCAGATGTATTAACAATTAGAGTAGAGTTGGATCCAGCTAAGATGCAAGATTCTGTAGCATTTATTGCAAATCTTGAAAAGACAATAAAGGATAAAATTAAATTCATATTAGGATTAGATGCAAAGATTCAAATCGAGAATCCAAATACACTTCAAAGATTTGAAGGTAAGGCAAAGAGAGTTAGAGACTTAAGACCAAAGGAGGCATAAAATGTTTGTTAAGCAATTATGTATTTTTATTGAAAATAAATCTGGAAAATTCCAAGAGTTAACAGATGTTCTTTCTACAAACGGAATTAATATGTTTTCTCTAAGCTTATCTGATAGTACATCTTATAGCGTTGTAAGAATGATTGTATCAGATCCAAACAAAGCGCAAGAAGTTTTAGCTCAAAAGGGATTTGCTTCAGTTGTAAACGATATTATGGCTGTTAAGTTAGATAACGAACAAGGCGAATTAAATACTTTATTAAAGGCCTTAAAAGAACAAAACATTGATGTTCAATATGCTTATGCATTAACATCAGGAAAGAGTGCATCAATTCTTCTTAAGACATCTGACGATAAAAAAGCAGAAAAGATTATTGAAAAGACTCATAAGTTCTATTCTGAAGAGGAGATATATAGTCTTTAATGGTAATCGATTTTCATAATCATTTTTATCCAGATAAGATTGCCGAAAAAGCAATTGATAAATTAACAAAATGCGCAGATATTGTTGCATATACGGATGGCACACTAAAAGGATTAAGCGATTCAATAAGAAATGCTGGATATGATTTAGGTGTAGTGCTTCCTGTGGCAACTGCAGCAAAGCAAGTAGAGCATATCAATACAAATGCTGCTGTCATTTCTACGCTTTGTCCAAATTTAATTTCTTTTGGTGCAATGCATCCAGATTATGAAAATTATAAAGATGAAATCTTTAGAATAAAAGAATTAGGTTTAAAAGGCATTAAGTTTCATCCAGATTATCAAGAAACATTTTTCGATGATGAAAGATATATAAAGATTATGGATGAAGCTTTTAAACAAGATTTAATTGTTGTTGTTCACGCCGGCCTTGATATTGGGCTTCCAAAGCCAATCCATACTGGTGTTGAACAAATTCTAAACGTTTTGGATCATTTTGGTGATAGAGCCTCAAAATTAGTTTTAGCACACACTGGAGGTTGGGGTCTTTGGGAAGATGTCTACGAAGAGATTGCCGGAAGAAATGTATATATAGATATTTCATTTTCTTTAGGTACTACAAAAAGACTATCAACAGGTGAACCATTGAAACTTTGCGATGATGATACATTAATCAAAATTGCTCGTAAGCATGGCATAGATAAAGTATTGTACGGAACAGATTCACCTTGGGGGGATCATAAGGCGATGTTAGATAAATTCTTATCGCTTCCATTCACAAAAGAAGAGCAAGATAAAATCTTATATCAGAACGCAAAGAAGTTATTAAAGATATAAAAAAAGTGGAGCATAAACTCCACTTAATTTTTGCATGAAAAATTTGTTTGCTACATTGAACGAAGAACTTTATTTACTAAACCCATATCACACTTGCCAGCAAAATTTGTCTTGAAGTGCTTCATAACATTTGGAATTGTTCTATCTTCAAGCTTTTCGATTTCAGCTTTAATTTCATCTTCGCTCATAAGCTTTGGTAGATACTTTTGTACTGTAGCGATTTGAACATCTAAAGATGCTACAGAATCAGGTCTGTTTGCTTTGATGAATCCTTCTTTTTCTTCGATCAATTCTTTTTCGCACTTTTGAAGAATAGATACAACATCTGCATCGTTAATTTCTTCACCTTTAGCGCGCTTATCAATAGATGCTAATAAAATCTTATTAACAATTAAATCAAGGGCATTAATAGCGTCCTTGTTTCTTTCCTTCATTGCTTGTATTTTTTCTTTTTTAAAAAAATTGATATCCATATATGCCTCCAATATTAGTAAAGTGGTTTCTCTATTTCTATACCTAGTAGTTCATCTGCAGAAACTTGTAGAGTAGTGCAAATGTCATATAAACTTTGTAAAGATGGTTCTGCGCTACCATTTTCATAGTGAGAAACTGTTCTTTGAGATAATCCTAAAAAGCTAGCAAGTTCTGCTTGAGACATTTTTTTTGCTTTACGATACTTTCTTAATTTGTATGCAAAATCCATATGTACCTCTTCCCCTAAATTCTTATAAAAATCTTATCAAACTTTACACATCAAGTCAACGCTATTTAGTCATTATTTGTCCAAAATTTTACATAATTTTTGACGCATTTTTTCGTCATTTATTTAAGCGCGCGTAATATTTTATTGAATTTTAAAGGCGCGTTTGATATTATTATATTTGTATAATTACGCACGCGAGGAATTGCAATGAAAAAATATTATAAATTTTTAATAATCGCTATAATGGTAATCTTTGCTATAACAGCATTTGTTGCCTGTGATGATAAGAAGGATACAGTTAAGACTTCATTAGCTACACCACAAAATCTTGGTGCTAATGGATCTACAATAAGCTGGGATTCAGTAGAAGGTGCATCATCTTATGAAATTATAGTAGATGAAGGTGAAGCAAAAACGACAAGTGAGATTTATTATAGATTAGATATCTCAGCAATTGGAACTTACCAAATTAAAGTAAGAGCAGTTGGAAAGAATGAAAAAGATGACACAATCTATAGTGAATATGCTCAATATACATTTAATAAGAGCAAGAAACTAGCAAAGCCAACAGTTGATGTTGATGCCGATGCTAAGGTTGCAACATGGAACGCAGTTGAGAATGCAGCTTCTTATTTAGTTGTAACAAAGACAAGCTCTGGTGAAGTAATTTACAATGATTACCAAGATACATTATCTTTCAGCTTTGATAACGAAAAATATACTAATGTCGGAAAATACACAATTCAAGTTAAGGCAATTCCTGAAGCAACAAAAACTGAATATGCAAACTCAGACGCTGGCGTTGGTATCTATATAATAACAAAGAAATTATCTGCGCCTGCTATAGCTACTGTTAACTCAACAGCTATTACATGGACAGCTGTTTCTGGCAGTGTAGCATATGAACTTCAAGTATACAAAATTGGGGATTCTGGTGCTCAATGGCCAAAGAAATATCAAACAACATCAAATTCATATGCTTTCTCATCAATGGGATTAGAAGGTTATGGTAAGTATTATTGCTTATTAAGAGCAATCGGTGATGGTCAAGTATATATTACAAGCGATCTTTCAGAAAGAGCTGAAAACTTCGACTTAAACAATATAGAAACTATTGATGCTGATCAAGTTGAATTCGTATACAATACATCAACAAAGAAATGGGAAGTATCTTTCGATACAGAAAATGCAGACCTATTAGCTTCATTTACAATTACATTGAAGACAACAAAGGCTGATAATTCTTCATCTATGCCTACTTTACAAGAAACTCTTTGGGTAAAAGATGGCACATTTGAATTCACATTATATGATGGTGAATATAATGATTCTAAGACTTATTATACAAAAACGGAACTTGGAAGCGTAGATGGATATTTCTATGAAAAGAATACAAAGACATATGATCCAAATCTAGAATATTACACATTTGATGGACAAGATTATACAAAGGCATCTACAAGTTATTTAGAAAATAGTGTTGAATATTATGTGAAGCACACTCCAAATTATGGAACAGCTTACTATGCAAAAGCAATTGGCGAAGCTCACTATACAGAAGTTGCTGAAGGTACAGTATTTGATACAAAGAATGATTATTATACAGAAGATGGTGGTGTATATACACTTATTAAATCCGGATATATTGAGGTAGGCACAAGAGATACTTTAGATTCAGCAGATTTAACTACAAAGTATTTCTCAAGAAGTGGAGACGTTTATACATATGAAGGACGTTATGCTGATTTAGCTTCTAAAGATCCAGCTATTGTTTATTATGTGTATAAGCCATTTACATCATTTGTGTCAGGAACAAAATATTATGTTGCAACATATGCTGATTTCAACAAAGTTGAATTTGACAAGAATCCAACAATTTACTATACAGTTTCAAAGGCATCATTCACAAAAGCTATTGATGATATCTTCTTTACAGTAAATGGGGATGAATATACATACAAAAAATCTGATATTGCTTACTACGGTAAGAATTACACAATATCAATTACTGCAGATGCTATTGATTCAACAACAATTACAGGAGATGATATTGTAGTTGATGGTGAATACACATCTTATAGAAAGCCAATCTATATTGATAAAGATGTAGATTATGCAAATTCAAAGATTAAGGGATACTTTGTATCTGGTACAGAAGAAGAGAATATTGCGGCTTATCAAGCATTTGCAAATGCTCATAATGGTTGGTATGCTGTAGATTCAATTGGCGCTTTACAATACATGGCTTATGAAACAGATAAGAACTATGTTATTATGCAAGATTTAGATGCAGAAGGATATTATTGGAAACCAATTAAAACATTTACTGGAATTTTAGATGGTAACAATCATAAGATTGAAAATATCGTATATGCACCAATAGAAGATCATAATATATATTATGAAGGATTGATAGCATCTTTAGTTGACGGTCAAATTAGGGATCTATACATATTAAATGCTTCAAATAAGGCAGAAGCTGGCGCAGTGGTTGGCGGTATTGTGGCTGAAACAGATAAGAATTCGTCAGCCCCTGTTGTTGAGAATTGTTATGTTAATGGTACATTCACAAACGCATCAGTAATAGGTGGTATTGTAGGTGATGGTCAATATGTAAAGATTAAAAATTGTCAAAGTGATGTAACAATTAGGAATGCTTTCTATAGTGCAGCAATAGTGGCAAATTTAGCAAAGGGAGATGCTACAAATTGTATTGCATTAGGCGAAATCAGCGTTGAGGAAACATATGTTTCAGTAGGTGATTTTAAGAGCTTAAATTCTAAAAAATATGATGTAGATTGGGCTGTGTATAAATATGAGAATGATACATATACTAAATTGGGTTCATTTGCAGATAGATTAACAGATGCATTTAAGCAAGCAGATGGCTCATATTATTCAGAATATTTTGTTAAATTATTTGATGATTCACGACTATCATCACTAGACGAACTAACAAGCACAGGAATATATGGTGGCTTAATTGGATATATGGATGAAAGTTATTCTGTTACAAACTCTTCTGCAGATGTAAAAATTACAATTAATTATCCAGCAATGAAGAGCGTAGTTGGCGGTTTTATTGCAGTGGCAAATAGCGGTGCATCTATAGAGAATTGTTATGCAGGTAATCAATATTCAAACGATGCTTCAAAACGTATGGATTTGGTTGTTAGTTCAAATGCAACGGCAGTTGGTGGATTTGTTGGAGCAAACAGCGGCGCAACAATTAAGAATTGTTATTCAACAATTAGAGTTTCTGCTTCAGATAACTTTGGTGGCTTTGTTGGCTATACAGATGGTGGTAGTTTTGTAAGATGTTACACAACAGGTGGCATTGGAAAGCAAACAGGCGACCATAAAGGTGCATTTGTTGCAAAAGATAATTCTGCTACATATACAAACTGCTATGTATATGATAGATTCAACGATCAAGCTAAAGATGATCATGCTGAAGAAAAGACATTAGAAGAAATGATTACATTATTCAAGGAAGCGGATGCTGGCTCTTATGCAACAATCGAAGGTTATTTAGAACCATGTGCGATTGGACCAATTTATGCAGAAGCATTTAAAGATACAATTAAAGCATCTGAAGAATTGGACATCAATGCATACTATATTAATTATGATGCACAAGATGGCGCAAAAGTAATTAACATCGTACAAAATGATGAGGATGTTGAAAGAATTTATATCGGAGATATTACAACAAAGGGTAGTGCTTTGATTGTTATTCAAGAAAAGGCAAATACTCAAAGAAGAATCGTAATTTACGTAACAGTATCTTAATATGATAATATTAAACGAATTAAAGGCTGAGGATTTAGGCGGCGCTTTAAAGATATGGAATGATGTCGTTAAAGATGGAATCGCCTTTCCTCAAGATAAGGAAATGACAGTCGATGAAGCCATTTCCTTTTTTAACGCCCAAACAAAGACAATAACAGCGAAAGACACAAAAGACGACCAAGTTGTTGGAATGTATATTTTGCATCCAAATAACGTGGGAAGATGCGCTCATATATGCAATGCTTCTTATGCTGTATCAAAAGATTGTAGAGGAAAAGGTATTGGCGAACTTTTAGTTAAAGATTGTATAAAGAGAGCAAAAGAGTGTGGTTTCAAAATCCTGCAATTTAACGCAGTTGTTGCAGACAATATTCCAGCATTGAATTTATATAAGAAATTAGGGTTTAAGCAATTGGGTACAATACCAAAAGGCTTTAAAAATACAGATGGAGTATATAAAGATATAATTCCACATTATATAGAACTATAAAAAATGGCAGAGCTTAAACTCTGCCAAATATATTATTTCAATTATTGATTATGAAACTTGGATTTCATCATTAACAACTTCAACAGCTTTAGCGTTTGTTACTTTATCAAATAGAGAAGTAACTTCTTCGCTTGGAGCTTCTGTTAGAAGAGATGTAACGATAGAAGCAACCATACCAGCAATAAAGCCTGGGATAATTTCATATAGATTTGTGTTGAATATAGCACTTGTACCACCATAATATTCATAGTTCAATAAGAACATCCATAGAACATCTACTACAAATCCACAAACGATACCAGCAACGGCGCCTTTATAGTTCAATCTACGCCAGAATAGAGAAAGGATAATTACTGGGCCGAAAGCAGCACCGAATGCAGCCCAAGCGGCTGATACAAGAGTCATAATTGTTGCAAACGCAGGAACTATTGGATTCTCACCATAACCTAACATAGCAATAGCAAATGCAATTAATGAAATTACTACAACGATGACTCTACCTGCCCAAAGAATCTCTTTGTCTTTTGCGTTCTTTCTAATAGTTGTCTTATATACATCTGACGCGAACGCTGAAGATGCAGCAAGAAGTTGAGAATCTGCTGTTGACATTGAAGCAGCTAAAATAGCAGAAATAATAATGCCACCTAAGAAGACAGGGAATACTGTAGATGCCATTTTGATAAATACTGTAGATGAAGCGCCTGTTGCAGAATCACCAAGGTATAATCTACCAACGATACCAACAACTGAAGCCATAATTAGGATAAGAGTTGTCCAACCAATACCGATTATTCTGGATTTCTTCATTTCGCCTTCTGACTTAATAGAAATATATCTTACGATAATATGAGGCATACCAAAATATCCAAGTCCCCATCCAAGACCTGTTAAAATTGTTGAGAAACTTTCCCAATCGAATTTGCCTGATACTAATGGGTTGTAGAAGTTAGCAGGGATTGTTCCTGCTGCGATAGCTCCAGATGCTTTGAACATAGCAAGCGCAACGATTGGAGTAATCATTAACGCAGCAAGCATTAATAAACCTTGAATAAAGTCTGTCCAACATACAGCATTAAATCCACCTAAGAATACGTAGGCAATGATAATAACTGTAGCAATTGTCATACCAATTCTTTCATCAAGATTGAATAGTGTCTTAAATAAAGTTCCACAAGCACTGATACTTGATGCACCGTATACGCAATATACGATAACGAAGATAACAGCACAAATAACTTGTAAAGATTTCTTTGTTGATAAGAATCTATTTGTTAAATATTGTGGGATTGTAATTGAGTCGTTTGCTAAGATTGAGTATCTACGCAATCTTGGAGCAACTAAGAACCATGCAAGGATAGTTCCGATTAATAGACCAACAGAGATCCAAACTTGACCAATACCATATAAATAGATTGATCCTGGTAGACCCATTAATACCCAAGCGCTCATATCTGATGCGCCTGCAGAAAGGGCAGCTACCATACCACTCATTTTTCTTCCGCCTAAAAAGAAACTCTTTTCGCCACTTAATTTGCGGTCTTTTAAGAAGAAGAAAATACCGATTCCGACAACTATTGCAAAATATAAAACGAATGCAATAATGTTTCCAGCTTCTACTTTCATTTTTGTTTTCTCACCTTTTAATTTAATAAATAATATTTAGATAATACTATAAGAATATATATTTACGCAATTGTTTTCTAAATGCAAAAAGGCCACAGGGATTTCTCCTTGTGGCCAAATGTGCATTGATTTAAATATTAAACGTATGGTAGTGGTTCTTCTACCTTTTCGCCAATTGCTTCTGTTGCATTAGCTACAACTTTGCCAGAATAGCATGTAAATATTTCACTTACATAAGTAGCGTTTAAAATGCCTCTATTTTTCTCAAATTTATATGTGCATAGAGAAACGATAGGAACAATAATTATTGTAACGATCATTGCAATAGCACCAGCTACAACTGCATTTGCGAAGTCTAATGATTCCCCTGTGGATAAGTTAAATACTAAGAACTTCCATCCTGCTAACTTGTAGATTAGTGAGAAGATCATAATAGCTAAGCCAACAGCAAAACTTGACCATACAGCTGACTTTGTAACCTTCTTCCAATATAGACCAAACATAAATGGAGCTAAGAATGCGCCAGCTAAAGCACCCCAAGAAATACCCATCAATGATGCGATTTCACTGAAGTTGAATAACTTTTGAATTATAGCAATAGTAGCTGAAATTATGATAAATACAGCAATAAATATTCTCATAATTAATACTTGCTTTTTGTCTGTCATTTTTTCTTCTTTTACAATGCTTCCTTTGATTAAATCTAGTGTTAATGTAGATGAAGAAGTCAATACAAGTGAAGATAATGTAGACATTGAAGCAGATAATACAAGGATAACAACAAGAGCCATCAAGATGTCTGAAGTAACGGCTTTTTCTAGCATTGATGGCACGATATCATCAAATACAATTTTTCCGTTTTCTGGTGTTTCATAGAACAATCTACCAAAGCCGCCTAAGAAATAACATCCACCAGCAACGATGATAGCGAATATTGTAGAAATGATTGTACCTTTCTTGATGTCTTGTTCATGCTTGATAGCATAGAACTTACCAACCATTTGAGGAAGTCCCCATGTACCAAGAGAGGTTAGGATAACAACGAATACCAAAAAGATTGGTCTTGGTCCAAAGAATGAAGCAAATTCCCAACCAGCATTTTCGCTTGTGGCTAAGGCTTGCATGGCACCTGTTAATCCGCCTTGTGTATTTAAAACAGCAGCAATGACTGCAAGGATACCAATAATCATAATGAAACCTTGAATGAAATCATTCATAGCTGTTGCCATGTATCCACCAACTGTTACATATATAGCAGTAAGTAGGGCCATAATGCATACGATGATTACATAAGCAAGATTTTCATTTTTAAATCCAAATGCTACTGTGAATAATCTTGATAAACCATTAAATAGAGAAGCAGTGTAAGGAATTAAGAAAATAAATACAATTACTGCTGCTGCAATTTTTAATGCTTTAGAATCAAAACGTTTACCAAAATAGTCTGGCATTGTTTTAGAATCTAATTTTTGAGTCATAATTCTTGTACGTCTACCAAGAATAGACCAAGCTAGTAATGAACCGATGAAGGCATTACCAAGTCCAATCCATGTAGAAGATACACCGAATAAATAACCGAATTGACCAGCATATCCAATAAAGATTACGGCACTGAAATATGAAGTGCCATAAGCAAATGCTGTTAGCCATGGGCCAACAGATCTACCACCAAGAACGAAGCCATTTACATTAGCTGCCTTTCTTCTGTAGTATAGACCAATACCAATCATAAGGCCGAAGAATACGACCATCATGATAACGTTAGTCACAATTCTAGAGGTTGAAGCTGCAAGTATCATTAATAACCCTCCTTTATAGAGAATAAAAAATCCTCTATGTCAAAATACTTACATAGAGGACGAATAAATCCGTGGTACCACCTCAATTCACGCATATGCGCCTTTGAACATTTGTACAGATGTCTCTGTTATGGCTTACACATCTAAGACTTCAACCATACTGCTCCAAGAATGTATTCATTATACTTATCTTACGCTTTTCACCAACCAGCGCTTCTCTGTGCGAATAGATATAATTACTTCTTTCCCTTCATTGCTTTAAGAAAATTGTATATAAAATGAATTTCTATGTCAAGAAATAATCGTGCGCGTAGTTTATATGTATGTTAGAATGATTACATGAAGCGCTTAAATTTGTTTATTGATGCAGATGATACACTATTGGATTTTGATAAAGCAGAATCAAAAGCTATTAATTCGACCTTCAAAGACTATAATCTTTTGAGGTACGATGGGATTATAGAAAGCTATAAAAGAAACAATCTAAAGGCTTGGAAACAATTTGAACAAAACATTATTACTCGTGATGATATTTCAACAATGAGATTTGAATGGGTATTCAACGAATTTGGAATAGAGGGAATCAATTTAAATCAAATAAATAAGGACTATTGGGGTTATCTTGCAAAAGGCGATGATGTAATTGAAGGCGCAAGAGAATTTTGCGAGTGGGCAAGCAAGATAAATAACTTATATGTTATTACAAATGGAACAGCATTTATTCAGAATTCAAGATTTAAATCTTCAGGTATGGATAAGTATTTTATTAAGCGCTATATTTCTGAAACGCTAAATACAAGAAAACCAGCAAAAGAATTTTTTGATTATATAGAAAAAGATTTAGGTGGAGTAGATAGAGATGTATCTTACATTATAGGGGATTCTTTATCTAGTGATATGCAATTGGGAATTAATTGCGGAATAAAAACAATTTTCTTCAATAGAGAAAATAAAATAAACAAAGATAATATGCCAATTGATTATGTGGTAAAAGATTTTATTGAACTAAAAGCTTTAATAGAAAAAATAATGGAGGGTTAACAATGGAAAATTTTGTTTACTATGCACCAACGAAGGTGTTGTTTGGGAAGGGCTCTATTAGCAAACTAGGAAAAGAAGCGCATGCTTTAGAAGACCAAAAAGCTGTTATCGTTTATGGATCAGATAGAATTGAAAAGAATGGAATATTAAAAGACGTTGAAGATCAATTAGATTCTTTCGGAATAGAACATGTTAGATTTCCAGGTGTCAAAGCTAACCCAACAGTAGCACATGCAAGAGAAGGTATTAAACTTGCAAAAGAATTCAGTGCAGATTTAATAATAGCAATAGGCGGTGGCTCAGCAATAGATACAGCAAAAGCTATGGCAATCGGTGCTGTAAATGCAGGAGATATTTGGGATATTTGGACAGGGAAAATACCATTTAGTGAATGCTTAGATGTTGCATGTGTTTTAACAATTCCTGCAGCTGGTAGTGAAATGAGTAACAGCGCAGTTTTGACGAATGAAGAAACAGTTCAAAAGGTGGGATTGACTACAAATATTTATAGATGTAAGTTTGCAATAATGGATCCAACGTATGCTCAAAGTTTACCTAAAAAACAAATAGCTTGTGGCGTTACAGATATTATGATGCATACAATAGATAGATACTTTGGACCAAAAGAAATATTACATAATCATATGACCGATGCAATAGCACATGCTCTATTAAAAACAGTTATTAAGTGGGGCAAGATTGCTTATGATGATCCATCAAACTATGAAGCAATGTCAGAGATTATGTGGGCAAGTTCTTTATCTCATAATGATCTAACTGGATTGGGTGGTGGAAGAGATTTTTCAATCCATCAATTTGGACATGAAATTAGCGCTAAATTTGATATAGCTCACGGCGAATCATTGAGCGCAGTTTTTGGTGCTTGGTGTAGATATGTTATGGATACAGATATTGATAGGTTTGCATTATATGCAAAAGAAGTGTGGGGGCTTGATGGAGAAAAAGAAGAAATAGCACTTCAAGGAATTATTAAAACAGAAGAGTTCTTTAAGTCATTAAATATGCCAATTACTATTCCACAATTACCATGCGGAATACTAGATAAAACAACATTAGATGAGTTGGCTGAAAGATGCACAAGATATGGCAAAAGAAAGATTGGAGTATTCAAGCCATTGGATACAGAACAGGTAAAAGAAGTGTATTATTTAGCCAATTGTGTATAGACAAATAAGTTCTAAAATAGTGGCCTTCAAAAAATTGAGGGCCATTTTTTATTTAACACTTTTTTGGCTAAAATTGTTTTTATTTATTTTTATTATTGCGTATATATTTTTTTGCGTGTTATAATGTTTTTACTATTATTTAGAAATTTATATACTTATGGAGGGTATTATGGCAGAAGAAAAGAAGCAAAAGAGCACGTTTGTTCAATTGATTTTATTTATCATAATGAGTTTAGCAGCATTCGTTGTTCAATTTTTAATTGTTCAATTTGGACCAGCCGGATTAAAACTTTGTGGTGTTGATGACGCTCAAAAGATGGATTTCTGGATTTTTAAAGGCTACACATTAGCAGCATTTATTTCATTCCTAGTTGCTAACACATTGGCAAAGATTATTTCTTACATTTTAAACAGAAAGAAAACTTTCAATGCAGTTAACAATTTAGTATTCTCAATGACGGTATATGTAATTATGTGCGTTACATTAATCATTGTTGAAACAATAATTGGTGAACCTTTAGCAAAAGCATATGCAAACCTATTTAAGAATAATGCAGCTATTGCGGAATGGGCTCCAACAATGTCAATGATTACATATTCAATCGCAGACTTTGTTATTGTATTCTTAATGGAGAAGTTCGTAATTATGAACGACAACCTATTTAAGAAGAGCAAGAAAGATGTGGCTCCAGTGGAAGAAGCAAATGCTGAAGAAGCTGAGGCTCAAGCTGAAGAAGTTAAAGATGAAACAGAAGTAAAAGATCAAGCTATCGATGAAGCTCCAGCTGTAGAAGAAGAAATAGTTGCTGCTCCAGTAGAAGAAAAAACTGAGGAACCTGTAAAGGAAGAAGAACCAGC